>JAYVKQ010000102.1:0-2599 GCA_043768285.1 Saprospiraceae bacterium
GATGCTTATGGTTGCTTTTTTATCTTTAGCTACTTTTGTCGTGAATTGAATATAGGCTTTTGTGATTGTGGCATTGGCGGGTACTTTAATATTCTGAAAACGCAAGGCAACATATACGCGCGCCGCATCATAGCCCCCCAGTTCCAAATCCACGCTTTCAAAATATTTGTATGTAGGATATACTTCTATATCATCATTACCATTTGCAATACTTGTTTTGCTGATGGGCAGTGCAGGGGTATATTCAATAACCAACTCAGGGGCAGTGGCGTGGTTTGATGCACATTCATAACTTGCTGCATTTATCACATTTACTTCGTTAGCATTGCCTTGTAAGGTGAAAGAAAGGGCATTGCCCGATTGCCAATTGGCAGCAATAGCTGCACTTATCAATGCTGATAAATCGGGAGTGCGTTGGTCATTACCTCGTTCATTTGCTTTTTTCCACGCTGGTGCGTTCCAATTCACTGTATTGGAATAGGTTCGCGATAAAATGTTTTCACTGACGCTGTAACTAAGGGCGTTGCCTACCTGACATTTTATCGTAATACTCGCTTTTTTGTCCTTTGCTTCTTTTGTGGAGAACTGAATATAGGCTTTACTGATTTTAGAAAAGGCAGGTATTGTAATATTTTGAAAACGAAGTGCTACATAAACACGTCCCCCATCGTAACCACCCAATTTTAAGTTTGTACTTTGAAAATTTTTGGAAGTGCCGTACACTTCTACATCGTCATTCCCATTGGCAATTTTTGTACGGAGCGTTTGCTCATTAAAACTATAACCAGTAAAAGTGGTTAAAAGAGATAACGCAAGGATAATGTTTTTCATTGGAAGTATAAGTTATGGTTAAAAATTATGGTTATAAAAAAGTGTATGTTTCGAGCAAATAATAAGATGGTCGAACTGATGAATGTAAATTCCAAAAGGATTGAATATGAATAGTATGATACATGGACAGGTACAACAACTTTGTGGGAGTTGAATGGGAGCTATTCAGCTATCCAAATTTAACTCCTTTCGACGGTGTAGCCGCATCAATTCCGTATATAGACATTATGGTGGCATCGGAAGGGCGATTGATATTGACCACGAAAACCCATCAATAGGTGGCGATTTCAATCGCCCTTCGAATGTGAAGCTAATGCACAAATACCCTTTTTGTCCATATGCGAAATTGCTGTTGTAGCCGCATGAACTCAATAGAAGTATTGATTATCAATAACTTATATGATTTGGCGAATGCATTCGACAAATCAATACGACCAAGCTGTTTTCACGCGTTACGTAGTCGAACATATAAAATGTGTGAATGTAATACATACACTTGAAGATAGCAGTTGGGAGGATTGGCTACCAAGTGATAGGGTATTTTTGAAAGTACAAATAATTATTGCTCATTATTATGTATGCAGGAGGATTACACATATAAGAGCATCACAAATCTACGATAGATAACGGTTCTTACATACAATTGAGTTGTTTATAATTCGGGTTCTTTGAAAATTACACTTTTTAAAGTATAAATCACTTTAGGAAATTCGGAATGTTTCGTGTTACATAAAAAGTAAAAAAGTAAAATTTACTGTTAAAAACATCCATTTTACTTATCTGTCCGTCCACTTTTATCAAAAAAATTAGCACTGCCTTGTTGTGTGCCCATCATAACTACGTCCTGTATATTAATGTATTCGGCTCTGGATGCGATAAAAAATATGGTTTCTGCGACATCATTAGCTTTTAAAGGCATAAACTCCTCATATATTTTCGCTTTTTCGGTATCGCCATTAAAGCGCACAAGCGAAAATTCTGTTTCTTCAACCGCTCCGGGTGATACTTGACTGACGCGGATATTGAATTTGTATAAATCCAAGCGCATAGAACGAGTCAAAGCATCAACCGCGTGTTTTGAAGCAACATAGACATTACCATTAGGGTATGCTTCTTTGCCTGCAATCGAACTCACGTTGATGATATGTCCTTTTCTACGCTCAACCATATGTGGTGCAATGGCGCGGGTCATGTACAAAAGACCTTTTACGTTAGTATCAATCATTTTATCCCAATCGTCTGAATTTCCTTCATGAATAGGTGCAAGACCACTTGCCAAACCCGCATTATTGATGAGTATATCAATATTTTTAAAATCATCTTCAATATCGGATAAAGCATTTTTAATTGCCGCGTTGTCGCGCACGTCAAAGTTGAGCGTGATATTGCGATTGTGATACATATCAGAAAGGTGTCCCTTAATTTCTGCCAATCTATCATTGCGCCTGCCCGTCAAAATAAGGCGATAACCATGTTTTGCAAATATATCCGCCGTCGCTTTCCCAATACCTGATGTTGCGCCTGTTATCATCACGACCATACCATTGTCATTAAGGGATTCTGGCTCAGGTTCAGGTACAACTACGGGTGCTAATTTGAACAGTTCATCATTATTGTCCGTTTTGTAGTTCGGTTGGATAGACCAAGCTCTGGCGTACAAATCAGCTGCTATTTCTTTATTACTTAATTCTAATTGCACTTTTGCCAATTCCATAGCCGCTTCTGCATGGATTGGATTATGGGTCAAGGTATCTTCAAGATGCGCCAC
>JAYVKQ010000103.1:0-4489 GCA_043768285.1 Saprospiraceae bacterium
CATGCTTAGTGTGTCGAATAAATTCGACACTACATACCCAAAATATTCATCACGCATCATTCAACATTTATCATTAAAAAAAATATGGGCAAGTTAAAAATAAAGCCAAAACAACTGACGGCATTGGGTTTTCCACAAAATCCCGCTATCAGTATGGCAATTAGCATTTTAGAAAAAAATTATAAGCACGCGACCTTCGTAGAAGTAGAACCTTTCCTTAAAGCATTGGTCGAAACACCCGAAAAATACTATCATCACGACCTATTTGGAAAGGTAGCCGAGCGCATACAACCCATGCCTGAACCTATCAAGGAAAAGCCGATTATTCGTGCTAATCCATTGATATACAATACTTTCGGCGCAGAGCATATCGAAAAAGAAGCGGTATTGCAAATGAATACGGCTATGCGTCTGCCAATAACCGTGTCGGGTGCTTTGATGCCTGATGCACACGCGGGCTATGGCTTGCCGATTGGTGGCGTACTGGCTACTGAGGGGGCAGTTATTCCCTATGGCGTAGGCGTGGATATTGGTTGCCGCATGTGTTTATCCATTTATCCAATGGATGGTGCAGAATTTCCTAAGCGAGCAAAAATGTTTGAGCAAGCCTTGAAAGCACATACCCTATTCGGAACGGGTGGCAACTGGGGTACAATGCAAGAACACGCCGTTATCGAAAGCACCGTTTTTGACGATGTGCCTATCTTGCGCGATATGCGCGGACGGGCAGCGCGGCAACTCGGCACATCGGGTTCGGGCAATCATTTTGTTGAATTTGGTATTGTCAATATCGAACAAGACGATGCTGATTTAGGCATCAAGGCAGGGCAATATGTGGGTCTTTTGAGCCAT
Source organism: Saprospiraceae bacterium (assembly GCA_043768285.1). Classification (GTDB taxonomy): domain Bacteria; phylum Bacteroidota; class Bacteroidia; order Chitinophagales; family Saprospiraceae; genus JAAFJT01. The sequence goes on from JAYVKQ010000103.1 coordinate 853, forward strand.
TCAAGTAGTCGCTCATTGGGGGCAACGGTAGCTAATTACTATACTCGAATTGCTATGTCAAAACGTCTATTGACGGGCGACGCCAAGCAATTGGCGTGGCTGCGAATGGATGAACAAGAGGGCATTGAGTATTGGTTAGCGATGAATTTAGCGGGTGATTATTCTGCCGCCTGTCATCAGCATATCCACCAACGCATCGCCAAAACCATTGATATTCAACCACTTGCAACGATTGAAAACCATCACAATTTTGCTTGGAAAGAAACCATTGACGGCAAAGAGTGTATCGTGCATCGCAAAGGCGCAACCCCTGCGGGCAAGGGCGTGATGGGCATTATCCCTGGCAGCATGGCAACAGCGGGCTATATCGTACGCGGTAAAGGTGAAGTGGCGAGTATCCATTCTGCAGCACACGGTGCGGGTCGCAAAATGAGCCGCAAACGCGCCAAAGAAAGCATTACGCACCATGCCATGAAGCAACTGTTAGAGAAACACAATGTCACACTCATCGGTGGCAATTTGGACGAAGCACCACACGCTTATAAGGATATTGAAGCAGTGATGCAATCACAAAAAGCATTGGTAGATGTGGTGGGTACGTTTATGCCGCAGATTGTGAAGATGGATATTGGGTAAAATACAATGTTCTATTTTTACTTTGGCACTTTAAGGTTTTAAAAAAATCAAAAACAGCCCCCGTCCTGCCAAGCATGAAACACGCATCTTAGTTTTCTTAGGGTGCCAAAACAGAACTGTTTAGTGCAACAGAATTATTTTCTGTTGCACTTTCATGAAAAATACTGAGGGGTGTCATAACAAATTAGCTTGACAATTCTCCGCCAAATGAAAGCTCGTACTCTGTGATAAGCGTGTGGTTTTCAATTGATTATCCACTATCGTGGCAGCTATGACATGAAAATTGCCAACTTTATCTTTTTCACAATAAGCGGCTATATTATCATCTTTAAAAAGGCTTTTTATTTTGCGCTCCACATTCGTCAGTTGGGCGGTAGCGCGGTTGTGTACTTGTTTCAAAATGCGGCGTGTGGGCAAGTCATTTTCAGCTACCAAATAAGCAACCACACCCTGCCCAGCCTCTGGTGTAAACTCCTTGGGGCTAAATGAAATAACGGTGTAAACACTATCGTCAATATCCAAAATTTGTATCATCGAAGCGGGTAATAGACACGCATCGTGCTTGCCTTCGGTCATACTTTTATATATATCTGTAATTTCTAAATTTGACACTTCAATCGTCAAATCGGGGCGAAAGGAAGCCAATTGTGCCTTATTGATTTCAGAATTGACCCAAACTTTAGCATTTTCTTTTAAGGAAAAAAGTTGCGTATCATCAAGTGCATTGGGCGATACGACTAAGCAATTGGATGATGGGATACGAGAGGATAACGCGCCTATAACAATGCCTTTTGGCAATTTGGTAGGCAGCTCTCGTAATGCAGTGCAAATTACTTGAATGCTACCATTCAATAAGGCTTGCGTTAATTCTCTTTTGTAGGGATAATAGGCGAGGACAGTGTCCGTTTCAGCTTGTTCCTTGAGTTGTTGCTGTGCATATATGCCATGCAGCTTTGTCCAAGGATGCATAAAAACGCCAATTGCAAGTGTCTGTGATGTGTATAATGTTGTTGTCATCTAACGTATAAATTGTAAAGTTCATCTACAAAGTTATAATATAATATTTATTTATTTTACTATTTTAACCTATTTATGTTATTAAACTATTTAAGTCCTTGATATTCAGATATTTAAAAAACATATAAATAATTTTAAAACTTGAAAATTACGTGTAAAGCCCTATTTTTGCGCCATGAAAATTTCGGCATCAGAATTAGCAAAGCTATTAAACGGCACCATCGAAGGCGACCCCTCAGTATTTGTAAGCCGCGCAGGTAAAATTGAAGTCGGTCAAGAAGGCGATATATGCTTTTTGGGCAACGACAGATACGCAGATTTTGCCTACACCACCCAAGCCTCCGTGTTGTTGGTGAATACCGCATTTGAAGCCAAAAAAGCCATAAAACCCACGCTCATTCGCGTCGAAAATGTCTATACCGCCTTAGCCTTTTTGATGGATACTTTTGGCAAAGCCGCCCAAAATCAAGTGGCAGCTATCTCCGACAAATCCTCTATACACCCCTCAGTATGTTTAGGAAAAAACGTCTTCATTGGTGATTTTGTAGTGATTGAAGAAGGTGTTGTAATTGGCGATAACTGTATCATTTCAAGCCAAGTATATATTAGTAAAAATTCTATTCTGAAAGAGAACTGCCTTTTATATGCAGGTGTGAAGATATATGCTGATACTAAAATTGGCGCAAATTTTATTGCCCACGCGGGTGCTGTCATTGGCTCAGATGGTTTCGGTTTTGCACCCCAAAGTGATGGTAGCTATAAAAAAATTCAACATTTGGGCGATGTCATTATCGAAGACGATGTTGAAATTGGCGCAAATACCACCATAGATAAAGGCAGCATTGGCTCAACTATTATCAGAAAAGGTGTAAAATTGGATAACCTCATTCAAATTGCCCACAACGTCGAAATAGGTGAAAACACCGTCATTGCCGCCCTATCGGGTATATCAGGCAGCACCAAAATTGGCAAAAATTGCCGCATCGGTGGGCAGGTCGGTTTCGCAGGTCATTTGGTTATCGGCGATAATGTACAAATACAAGCACAATCGGGCATTGGGTCTAATATTGCCGACAATAGCAAATTATATGGCACGCCTGCCATTGGTTATACGGAGTATTTACGGGCGTATTCCGTTTTTAAACAATTGCCCGATTTGCTTAAACGGCTTGTTAATTTAGAAAAAAAAATATAGGATAAAATTCAAAATCGCGGTAAATACAAGTCCTTATATGTTATCCCCGCCCCTTTTATTGCCTCTATCACATAGATAGATTTTTCCATTTTATCCATCGGCATCAAGCCTGCAAAAGTGAATTTGCAGCCTTTGGCTTTAGCAATTTTGAGCATTTCTACTGAGGGGGTCTTGGTTTCATTGTCAATTTCGATGGCGATATTGTTTTTCTTTGCCATATCGAATAAAATATTGGCATTATCGGCTGTCAATATTTTACCTTTAACTGACCATATCTGAATGATATTTGAGGAAAGCAACGCCTTTGCGGATTTCACATTTGAACTTTCACCGATAATATAGTCTGCATTGATACCTTTGGCTAAACCTTGATTTTTTGCCGTCACTTTGATGCCTTTAAAAATAGGATAGTCTTTAGCTTCCGATAATTCACCTGCCTTTTTGACATCTTTCAACAATGCCACATTAATACCCGTTGAATAGATATAATCCGCCATTTCCTTCACCGAAGCCGTCGTTTTAGGGTTTAAATCAATAAAACCAAATTGCCGACCTTGATATTTTGTCAAGCTATCATGCCAAGCACCAAATGTAGGGACAGTGATATTAGAGCGCGTATCATCGGGCAAGCGGCGTACTTTGAAACTTTTATACTGCATTTTGCTCAATATATCATGCCCTTGCAAGGCAAAAGTCCCTTTCGATAGGCGCATCACCCTTGATTTTGGATTGTCAGAAGGCACATAATCTACCGTTTTTATGCCATTCACCCATATTTGCACACGGTCA
>JAYVKQ010000104.1:0-3944 GCA_043768285.1 Saprospiraceae bacterium
CAGTATTTCGAGGGCTTCAGCGTCTTGTTTGACATTATAAGTCGGTACTAACACCGCACCATTGATTATTAAAAAATTAGCATAAGTTGCAGGTAAACGCTGCCCTTCATCATCAAAACACGCCTCTGCCATCGGCAAAGGTACTAAAGTATAAGGCTTACCCCCCTCAGTATGGAAGGCTTTTAACTCTGTTTCCATAGCTTTTAATGCCGTATAATGTTCATCGTTTTTGTCATCACATTTTACATAGGCGATTGTATTCTCATCACACAAACGGGCTAAGGTATCAATATGGCTATCCGTATCGTCACCCGCCAAATAGCCATGATTGAGCCATAAGATACGGTTCGCGCCAAACAGATTTTTCAACCGATTTTCAATTTGCTTTTTTGATAAATGCGGATTGCGATTGGGTGATAAGAGACATTCCGAAGTGGTCAATATAGTGCCTTGTCCATCACTTTCGATGCCACCACCTTCTATTGCCATACCTGCATCAAGCCGTTTTTTAATATTGAATACACCTTTATTATATAGGTGTCGCGTGATTTGATTGTCCTTATCTGCGGCAAATTTCAAACCCCATCCGTTGAATATAAAATCTAACAACACAGGTTCATTATTTTCAAAAATAGTGATACCTGCATGGTCTCTTGCCCATGTATCGTTAGAGGGCAATTCTACCAATCTCAAATTCTCCTGCTTGCACCCCCTCAGTATTTCAGCCGTTTTTTCTTTATTTTTACAGACAACTAATGCCTTTTGATATTGCGTTACTGTTTCAATAATCTTTGTAAAACAAGGTATAACTGTATCTAAGACAGGTTGCCAATCACTATCCTCGTGCGGGAAAGTGAATTGAATAGCACTTTGTGGTTCCCATTCAGCGGGTAATCTTCGTTGCATTTTCATTATTTTAATGTGTCAATGGTATTGCCTGTAAGGGTTTGAATATGAGAAGTAATTTTTTCAATATCCCAATCCCACCATTTTAATTCTAATAATTTCTCTATGGTTTCAGGCGGAAATCTCTTTTTAATCTCTGTCGCAGGATTGCCTCCAACAATTGAATACGGTGCTACATCTTTCACAACTGTAGCATTTGTGGCAATTATTGCACCATCGCCAATCGTTACTCCTGCCATAATTGTAGCATTATAGCCAATCCATACATCGTTTCCAATAATAATATTACCTTTTTGAGGATATTCTTTTTCTTCCATAGCCTTCTCCCAACCATTTCCAAAAATAGCAAACGGATATGTGGATATGGCATTTGTCAAATGATTTGCCCCGTTCATAATGAATTTCACATCAGAAGCAATCATACAAAACTTACCAATGATGAGTTTGTCGCCTATAAAATCGAAGTGATATTTTACATTTTTTTCAAAATTTTCGACATTTTCAAAGTCATCATAATAGGTATAGTCACCAACTATGATATTGGGGTTTTTAATTATGTTTTTCAAAAAACAAAGCCTATCATAATGTTCGAGTGGAAAAGTTTTACGCGTATCAGGTCCAGTCATGTTCAATTTTTTTTTATTTATAGCCGCAAAGATGAAAAAAATCTAATTATAAAACAGCAAAACGAAAACGTTTCCGAAATAATCCCCTACATGCTACCTACTATTCAAGTTGTTAGTATAAATTTACAATTTGTAATTAATTTTTATTTCTTTTATGGCAAAATTTAAAAGACACGAAGTCTATCAAAAGGTATATGACACAGGTTTGATGCCTTTATTTTACGAAAGTAATGTCGAAAAAGCCAAACAGCTATTAAAAGCGTGTTATGATGGCGGAGCAAGGGCAGTCGAAATGACAAACAGAGGCGATTTTGCCCACGAGGTATATGCCGAATTGATAAAATTTGCCCGTAAAGAACTGCCCGAATTGGCTTTTGGGGTAGGCACAATTGTGGACACAGGCACAGCCGCTTTATATATCCAAATGGGTTGCGATTTTGTGGTTACGCCCATGTTTTATGAAGATATTGCGAAGGTCTGTAACCGCCGCCAAATTGGTTGGTTTTCGGGTTGTGCCACTTTGACCGAAATATCGAGAGCGCAAGAGTTGGGCGCGGAAATCGTCAAACTATTCCCCGGCGATGGCTTAGGACCAAATTTTGTGAAAGGCGCGTTGGGTCCCATGCCGTGGTCGCGCTTATTGCCTACGGGCGGCGTTGAACCCACTTATGAGAGTTTGAAATCATGGTTTGAGGCTGGCGTGGTGGCAGTTGGTATGGGTTCAAAACTATTTCCAAAAGGGGCAACACCCGCAGAAATTGAAGAAAAAGTACGTTTTTGTATAGAAACTATTAAACAGTTAAAATAATTACAAGGTTACGAGATTACAAGATTGAGATACGGATATTATGGCTATATTAGGCAGGGCGATTGATGGCTTTCGTGGTCAAAATCAATAGGGGGCGATTTCAATCGCCCTGCGATATGTCCCCACAGTGTCCAAACCCAATCTCGTAATCTTGTAAATACACCCCCTCAGTATTTGAGGATTTTTTTTACGAAAAATACAACTACAAAATGAACGAAACAATAGGAAAATATCGCTGGACGATATGCGCACTTCTTTTCGCTGCTACAACTATCAACTATTTGGATAGAGCCGTTATTGGATTGGTCAAAACATTTTTAGATGAAGAATTTCATTGGTCAAAATCTGATTATGCGAATGTCACCGTTGCCTTCCAAGCATCTTATGCTTTCGCAATGGTATTTGCAGGACGCATTATTGACTTTTTGGGCACAAAAACGGGTTATGCTTTATCTCTCGTTACATGGAGTTTGGCAGCAATGGCGCATTTTTTAGTTGGAAAAGGCAGCAATTTTGGCTTTTATTTAGCCAGAATTGGGCTCGGTGTAACCGAATCGGGCAATTTTCCTGCTGCCATTAAAACGGTTTCTGAATGGTTTCCTAAAAAAGAACGGGCTTTGGCTACGGGTATTTTCAATTCGGGAACAAACGTGGGGGCAATAGCCGCGCCTCTTATTGTTCCTTTTTTAGCCGCAACGTATGGTTGGCGACTAACGTTCCTTATTCTTGGTGCAATAGGTTTATCGTGGTTAATATTTTGGTATTGGCTATATGATACGCCAAAAGACCATAAACATTTGACAAAAGCGGAGTTTGATTATATACATAGCGACAAGGACGAAGTGGTAACTGAAGCCTACGCTGCGGAAAAAGTAACGTGGTCAGATTTGTTGAAATTCAAACAAACATGGGCATTTGCTTTGGGCAAATTTTTAACCGATGGCGTTTGGTGGTTTTATCTCTTTTGGTTGCCCGATTTTTTGAAAGAACAATATGGCTTAACAGGCACTGCGGTGTCATTACCGATTGCGGCGGTATATATTATTGCTACATTCGGCAGTGTGTTTGGCGGATGGTTGCCTATGAATTTAATTAAAAATGGGTGGGAAGTATTCAAAGCCCGCAAAACATCTATGTTTATTTACGCTTGTTGTGCTGTGCCTGTCGTGTTTGCACAAGTAACGGGCGGTTATAATATGTGGTTTGCTATCGGTATTATTGGTTTTGCGTGTGCGGCGCATCAAGCGTGGAGTGCCAATATTTTCACAACTGTGAGCGATATGTTTCCGAAAAAAACAGTAGGCGCAGTAACGGGTATAGGTGGTATGGCTGGCGGTATAGGAGGTATTTTCGTCTCTAAAAGTGCTGGTTGGTTATTCGATTATTACAAAGGGTTGGGCAGTATTCAAACTGGATATTATATTGTGTTTATTGTCTGCGGGTTGTTGTATTTGACCGCTTGGGTGATTATGCACTTTTTAGTACCGAAAATGGAAAAAGTGGATATTTAATATTGTTTTAGTACTACAGAATGACTAAATTTGTATAAAAATACGATATGAGCCTAATCTTAAATATTAATCAAACCCTCACTGACGATACGT
>JAYVKQ010000105.1:0-5121 GCA_043768285.1 Saprospiraceae bacterium
TTTTTTTTAATTTTATAAGTCCACGCTCGGCATATAACTTCCCACGCCATTCGCTGGTTAGCGTCTCCAGACGCGACACCTATTATTTTTGAGGTCTCAAAACTTCAACAAGCGCACCCCCTCAGTATTTCCACAACAAAAGCAAATGAATGGCTAAAAAGCATATCCGAAAGCCAATATCTCACCCAAAATACTGAGTGGGTAGCCCATTTCACCTCCTCGTTGGTAAATGTTCCCGTTTGTTTTGCTAACAGCCTGTGCTAACTGGTGAACAATAGAGAAAAAAAAACTCACCTAAACGCTAAGTTTTCAAAAAAATAATAGAGTTTTGCGCCCTTAATGTACAATTAACGGAATTCATAACTATGGAAAAAACGATTTATGAAGCCACAATGTGGCTACCTTCGGGCGGAAAACAGTATTGGTCAACGATTATGTCAGGAGAAGCTCCTTTGTCGGCACAATTTAACCAAGGCGATATTATTGTAGCCGCATATGCGCAGTTTACCGACGGGACGCAGGTGATAGGCGGTGTCAGAAAATGGGATGCAGACGACTATAATATCAAATTTTTTACAGTGCTTGATGCTTTTGGTAAGGCATACGCAGACTATCCTTTGGATTGTTCAGACCATGAAGACTTTTTACACACAAAGCATATTTTTACTATAAATGGTGATACACATATTGAATATCATCTGACGATTAAAGAAAAAGCGTGATATGTTTAAAAATTGCACACTAACTTTACCCTATTCTAATACCCAAAACAATAAAAATAACCATCTTGTAAGACCATCGTTTTGAATATTGTCGAAATCGGTGCGTATAAAATATGCTTCGTACTGAATATTATCGCAATCTGAAAGCCTAAAAAAACGGTCTGCCTTACTGCACGACTAATTTTTTAACCAATTGAGCAGTAGAAAACTGGATTTTTACAAAATAGACCCCCGCTTTAAAGTGCGGTAAGTTCATAAAAGAGTGGTATTTAGATGTCGTTAACAGCACTTTGCCTTGGCTATCTGAGAGGGTTATGGTTTGAATATCCTGCACATTTATAAGGCTGTTAAAACGTAAGAAAAAGCCATCTTTAGCAGGATTTGGATAGATGTCGAGGAGGGTATTATCCATAATGTCATGAGTAGCCGTTGGTAAAATACAGATTTGACCTGTGTAATTTGCCGTAGTTGTGCCAGTCGGTGCAACAAAATTGAAAGTAAAAACCCCCGCATTTGTCCAATTATAATTGACACTGTAATTTTGATTGTTCAATCTATAAGTCAGATTAAAACCATTTGTACCTACCGCTTGATTGTCGGTAATAGTTGCGCCATTCAATGGATTTCCAGCGGGGCGTATCGGTTTGGCTTGCGCTTGCGGAATAATTTGATCTGAAGCATCTTTTGTTACTACACCAACCATATTACCAACCACATAGGGATAGGTCAAAGTTGCATGATAATGATATACACCATTGAGAAAATGCCCATGGTTGGCATCTAACGCACTCATAATCAATCCATTAGGTTCTTTAGATCCATATACAGCAAACCCATCTAAGGCAAAAGCAATCGGTACAATATCAGCCGTGATACTATCCAAACTGAGGGGTGCAATGTGGTAATGGTAATCATCAGCTCTGCCACAATGACCGCCATATTTATCCAATTCACCAATCAAATAAGCGTCTTCTCCCCTATTATTTAAGGCATTAAAAATGGGGATACCGTTGGCAGCCAGAGCAACAGCTCCTTTAAAAAAATTTGTAGCCGTCGGTATTGGCGTGGGGGCAACAACAGGGTTTAAAGGAATACTCCAAGCATTTGCGCCGACGTAGCATTGCGGAATCGGGAATTGTTGTTGCCAAGCCGTTATACCAACCATCATCTGGTGGCTGGGCAAGCCTAAATTTTCGACATAAAAATAAGTCGCATCCCAACGGGTTTTCACTTTGGGTTTAAAAGGGACGAAAGCCGAGTCTATAAAAATAGGGTCAGTACCCAATATAGGTTTGGGTATAAAACTAAAAAAAACTAACCCGACACCCATCAAAGCCAACGGATAAGCATATCTAATTGTAAAATTATTTTGATATGCCCGAATACCCAAAAATGCTGTTATCAAGCCTATAAACCATACAATTAACCCTACATTTTTCAGTATAATATCTTGATAATCAATCATTTTTGAAGCATATACTTGTGTATTAAGTTTTTCAATGTTTTTATGTTTCTGAATGACATAGAGTTGGTCTTGTACAATCAAATCAGACAATGGATAGGTTAAAACGTGCTGTTCTTTATTTTCAAGATAGACCATTTTGTCTTTCAGCATCATCAAAGAGGCGTTAATGGTTTGATTGCTTTTGGCAAAATGCCATTGTTTAAGATTCGTTGGTTCATTATTGTTATGGGCAAAAAAGATTTGAGCCATCAAGCACAAAAGGAGCGTAAAAAGGGTTTTCATTGTCTTGTTTTTTTATTGATATGAGGAATGAGGCGCAAAATCGCTTGACATATTAGGGACGAAGTAAAAAAAAGTACCCTTATTGTTTCGTTGTTCCTAATTGATAGCGGTAGCAAACATACGCTATATTTTCAACAAAAAACGAGACACTGCAACACGCTATGTCTCGTTTTTTACTCAAAATACTGAGGGGGGGTAACAACCTCTATATCTCCTCCAAATTCAAAGTCTCTTTATCGGCATCTTCCTTCTTTTTATTCGGACTATACCCTTTTATCAGTCGTATTTTAATACTTTCTGCCAAATACAACATCGCGGGAACCAATATCAAGGTCAAAAACGTTGCAAATGCCAAACCGAAGATGATTGTCCAACTCAAAGGTCCGAAGAAGGCTACATTATCACCTCCAAAGTAGATATGCGGATTAAGTTCCGTGAATAGTTTTTGGAAATCCATATTGAAACCAAAAGCTAAAGGTATTAAGCCCGTTATTGTTGCCGTTGCGGTCAGAAGTACAGGGGTCATACGCGTGCGCCCCGCTTCGATGATTGCCTCTTTTAGGGGCATCCCTTGGTGCAGCAATATCTCCGTAAACTCGACCATCAAAATACCATTTCTGACTACAATACCTGCCAATGCTATGATACCTACGCCCGTCATAATGATGGACATATCCATTCTAAATATTACATAACCCAATAAAACGCCGATGATAGACAGGAATATTTCACTAAAAATAATGAGCATTTTGCTAATAGAGTTGAACTGGATGACCAATATCAAAACAATCAAGCCCATAGATGTCAATAATGCGCCAAATAAGAAACTCATCGCTTCGGCTTGCTCATCTTGCTGACCACCAAACTTAACATTGACACTATCAGGAGCTTTAAAACCCTCTAAATTTGCTTTAACGTCCTCAACAACTTTGTTAGGATTAAAGCCCGTCAATACGCCCGAAGACAACGTAACAATGCGTTTTTGGTTTTTCCGCTTGATACCACCGTAGGTTGTGCTGTATTTCACATTGGCAACGGCAGACATCGGCACGGAACGCAATTGACCGCCCATATTCATATCACGGTATATCAATGGCGAATTCAATACATCACTCACACTGCTGCGTTGGCTCTCTTGTGCGCGGATATTGATGGGAAAATCCTCATTGCCCGTTTTGAATTTGGAGACTTCTTTACCAAAAATATTGGTACGTAGTTCGCCCCCAATTTGTGCCGTCGAAATACCTTCCCTATTCGCTCTGGCTCTATCAACTTCTACGATTACCTCGGGTTTGCTGATAACCAAATCTGATTTTAGCTCCTCAACGCCTTCAATTTGTGCCGAATCCAAGTAGCGTTTGACATCGGTAGCCACTTTTGCCAATTCTTTATAGTCTTCACCCGTGATTTCTATCTGTATTTCTTTACCTTGTGGTGGTCCATTACTTTCCTGCGCCACTGTGATTTCTGCACCCGGTATGCCTTTTACCGCGTCCCGAATTTCATTCAAATAAGGCGTGCTGGACTTACCTTTTCTATCCGCAAACTCCACAAAAGCAACTGACACCTTGCCCAAATTTGAGTTTGTACCTAAATCAAAACTCTGTGGGTCAGTTGCCCCAACCGCTACGTTTGAAATGATAGACGTGACCATCGGGTTGTCTTTGCCCATCACTCTAAATATACGATTTTCTACTTCTTGGGTCACTTTATCTGTATAGGCTGCACTCGTTCCTACGGGCAATTTGATATAAGCATATATAAAATTAGGGTCGCCCGTTGGAAAAAAGACCACATTTGGTGGCTTCACTATAAATAAACCAACTGAAAACACTAACATTAAAAACGTACCAACCAATACACTTAAAGCTGACCATTTTGATTTTAAAAACTTGCGCATCAACCACGCATACCCATCTTGAAAGCGCGTCCAAATTTTTGTTTGGAAATAATCGGCGGCGTTCATCAATACAAATTTGTTTAGCAAATAAAGCATAAACATGGTCAATGTAAAATTACCCGCCCCAAAGCCTACCATATAACTGGCAATAATAGATACTATAAAAATAGCGCACGTTATCAAAAATCCTTTTGTTATTTTGCGATGCGACTCCCCCTCAGTATGCGGCTTCATAAAACTAACTGCAAATACAGGATTGATAATATAAGCAACGACTAACGATGCAAAAAGCGTGATAAGCATCGTCATGGGTAAATAAAACATAAATTTACCGAACACACCTTCCCAGAATAAGAGGGGAAAAAACGGCGCAAGAGTCGTCAAAGTACCCGACAAAACGGGTAAAAAGACTTCGCCAGCCGCTAACTTCGCCGCTTTTATAATCGGCACTTTCCCATTGGCAAATATGCGGTGCGTGTTTTCAATCACCACAATCGCATCGTCCACCACAATCCCCAAAGCAATGAGGAAGGAAAATAAGACCATAAAATTGAGTGAAAAATTCTTATAGCCAATCAAATCTGTGAATATAGCGGGTTCTACCAAGAACGCCACGCACATCGAGATAGGCACGGACAAGGCTACGAAAAAGGCATTGGTCGTCCCCATAAAAAACAACAGTATCAAAGTCACGAGGATGAAACCAATAATAATCGTGTTTATCAAATCGTGTAAGCCGACTTCCGTTTTCT
>JAYVKQ010000106.1:0-2691 GCA_043768285.1 Saprospiraceae bacterium
GAGGGGGGTAAAATTTTGATTGATGTCTTAAATGGTATCCAACCTTATACTGTAGATTGGGCTGATTTGGCGGGTAGAAGCAATCCACAAAACCGGTTCAATTTAGATGCAGGTATATATAGTGTGACTGTAACGGATGGGGCTGGTTGTTCTTTCCCAATCAATAATATTGATGTAAAAAATACGTGTAACCCGAATACGGCGCAATGCACGCCCCCAACTATCAGCGATGTCCAAATTTCAAGTGCAAATTGTAATCAAGCCACTGGTAAAATTGCAATTACTGTATCAAGACCTACAAATGTGATATATAAATGGACACCATTTGTTGGTTCATCGAATACGGCTATCAATTTGGCGGCGGGTTCTTATAAAGCAAAAATATGCTATGCTGATGATACCACTTGTTTTGTAGAAAAAATAATTGTTGTTAAAAATATAGATGGTGTGGCGATTGGTCAACCGACCATTACTCCTGCGTCATGTGGTGCTGCCAATGGCAAAGTAGAATTCCCGGCTACGGGCAAACCGTTGAATTTTGCATGGTCTGATGGCAAATCGGGCGCGGTGCGCAACGATGTAGTCAAAGGTTTTTACACGGTAACTATAACTGACCCAACAGGCGCGGCATGTAAGCAAGTCGTAGATGTAGAAATGCCTTCAACCAATACTTTAATAGCAATTGGCATCGTGAATATAAAAGCAACTTGTGATAGTGCCAATGGCAAAGCGACCATTCAAGTAGTCGGTGGCAGTGGTTCATATACCTTCTCATGGGGGGCTTCGGCAACGCGGACAGATTTGAAAGTGGGCACATATAATGTTGTAGTAACGGATAATGTTACAGGCTGTCAAGCCAACGTAACATTCACGATGACCAATACAGTTACAGCGTTTGCCTTAGTCAATGTGGCTCAACCGTTTGTCTATTTGAGTTGCGGAGGGGCGAATGATGGTTCAGTGGTCTATAATATCAACTACGCCACAGGCTTTGCATCACCCGCACGTATTTCAATCGTAGATAACTTCGGACGGGCAGCTAAAAATGATAGTTTGGCAGCAGGTAGATATACTATTTTTGTGTATAATAAAGACAATTGCTTAGCGGGTCTCGGCAATTTTGAAGTCCGCGAGCCACAATTAATGGTCGTCAATACCAATGCCAGTGCCGAAACTTGCTTAGTAAAAGGCACTATATCTGTATCGGTAACGGGTGGTTCAGGTGCTTATATATTCAAATGGGCGGATATTGCGGGTTCTTCACAACCTGTTAATCGCATAGATTTAAAAGCGGGTGATTATTACCTAAACGTTGCGGATTCAAAAGGTTGTAGCAAAACGGTAAAAATTACTGTCCCTAACGATGCCTTAAATTGCAATGGTCAATGCAACTTGATTGCCAAAGCAACCACTACGGCAAGAACGTGTACAAGCGGTGGCGATATTCAATTATTAATATCAAATGGCAGTGGCAAATATGGCTTCTTATGGTCTGATTTGGGCGGTGTACCTGCTCAACCTCAAGACCGTAAATTGATGAACGGCGGTACTTACAGCGTTATCGTTATTGACTCTTTGACCAATTGCAAACATACCGTATCGGGCATTATTGTAGAAAATAAAGCTATCAATTGCGGCACAAAATGCAAAATTGTAGCTATGGCTGAGTCGGTGGATAAAACGTGTATTGAGGGCGGTTCTATCAAAATTATGTCCATGACGGGTTTAGCACCACATACTTTTGATTGGTTAGACCTTCAAGGCGAAGTTAATCCGCAAAACCGTTTTAACTTATTAGCTGGTAAATATACAGTCATTGTTACGGATACAATCGGCTGTAAAGATACCTTGATTATCAGTATTGTTGATAAATGCCGCAGCAACTGCACGCCTCCTGTGATTGGTAATATCAGTGTAACGGATGCGTCTTGCTTACAGAAAAACGGGACAATCGTGATTACTATGGCGGGTGCGAGTAGCTACAAATTTACATGGACCCCCTCAGTATCTACGACCAATTCGGCAACGGGTTTACTGGCGGGTATGTATAAAGTTCGTATTGCCAATAGTGTTGATTCGCTTTGCTATATTGATAAAGATATTATTGTTAATAATAAAAATGAAAATCTCGTTCTGGGTACACCAACCATCACCAACGCTACGTGTAGCGCAAGCAATGGTTCTGTTACCTTCAACGGACAATCCATTTGGAAATATATTTGGAACGATGGCAAAACAGGGGCTTCTCGCACAGGTTTGGCGGCGGGTACATATATCGTCACTGTTACCGACCCCTCAGTATTGGCGTGTCCAGTAAGTCAAGAAGTAGTGATTAAGGCAACAGGCGGATTGGTTGTTTCTTCAACCATCGTCAGCAAACCATCTTGTGGCGCGTCAAATGGTCAAGCAACATTGAATGTGACGGGCGGTTCTGGCAGTTATACATACAGTTGGGGTACTACGGCAATCCGTACAAACTTGAAAGCGGGCAATTACAGCGTTACAGTGACGGATAATCAAACAGGCTGTTCTGGTGTTGTTAATTTCGACTTAATAGAAGAAGTCGCAGCAGGTGCAACTGTAAAATTGAATATATCCACCTTAGTTTTAAACTGTCGTGGTGATAAAAATGGCAAAATCACTTATACTGTCGCTTATGCTACGGGCTTCAAAACGCCAGCAGTTATCAAA
>JAYVKQ010000107.1:0-2968 GCA_043768285.1 Saprospiraceae bacterium
GCATAAGCAGATATATCCAAACCAAATGTGGCTCGATGGCTTATATATGGTAGAGCCTTTTTATGCGGAATACAGTATGCTGTTTAAAGAAGACAATTGGACGGATATTGCCAACCAATTTGTGTGGATGGAAACCCACGCGCGAGATGCCAAAACGGGTCTTTTATACCACGGTTGGGATGCCAGCAAAGAGCAAAAATGGGCGAATAAAGAAACGGGTACATCGCCTCATTTTTGGGATAGAGCAATGGGTTGGTACGCTATGGCATTGGTGGATGTGTTGGATTATTTCCCTAAAAATCATCCGCGTCGTGTAGAGCTAATAAATATCCTACAACGCACAATGGAAGCAGTTGTAAAGGTGCAAGATACTGAGGGGGTATGGTGGCAAGTGATGGATAGGGCTAACGACAAGGGTAATTATCGGGAGGCTTCGGGGTCTTGTATGTTCGTATATGCCTTAGCCAAAGGGGTGCGTTTGGGGTATTTGGATAAAAAATATGCTGCCAATGCCCAACGCGGATATGCAGGTATTTTGAAGCATTTTATTTCAGAAAATCCCGATGGCAGTGTCAATTTAGAAAAAACAGTGCGGGTTAGCGGTTTGGGTGGCAAACCTTATCGTGATGGCAGTTATGACTACTATTTAAGTGAAAAAATACGTCAAAACGACCTCAAAGGCGTAGGACCTTTCATCATGGCAAGCGTTGAAATGGATATTACCAAAGAAAACACAATCGGTAAAGGCAAAACCGTTTTGTTGGATTATTTTTTCAATAATGAATACCGCAAAGGTTTTGATGGACAATTAGAACGCTTTCATTATACGCTCAACGAAAGGCGCGATGGCGGGTTTCAATTGTGGGGTAAAATGTTTACGGATATGGGCGCGACTATTCAGCCCCTTGAAGTTGCCCCCTCAGTAGCGAACCTTAAAAATGCCAATGTCTATATCATTGTGGATCCTGATACGAAGAAAGAAACGGCTAACCCAAATTTTATGAACCCCGAATACGTCAAGGTGATTAAAGATTGGGTAAAAAAAGGCGGCACTTTGATATTGATGGCAAACGATACATCTAACTGCGAAATCACGCAATTTAATACCTTATCTCAAGCGTTTGGCATAACGTTTTCTAACAAATGCCGCAATTTTGTGAAGAATGATACCTACCCGCAAGGCGAGTTTTTCCTCTCCGAAAAGCATCCTATTTTCAAAGATGTGAAGCGCATTTTTGTAAAAGAATTTTCAGTATTAGATATAAAAAAACCTGCACAAGGCATATTGTTTTCGCCCGATAATACATCTGATGCTAAAGGCACAACGGGTGATGTCGTTATGGCAACCGCCCAATTTGGCAAAGGCAGAGTTTTCGCCATCGGCGACCCGTGGATTTACAATGAGTATATTGGTGGTCGGAAATTACCGAATGAGTATGAGAATTTTAAGGCGGCGAAGTATTTAGCGCAATGGTTATTATCGAAAAAATAAATTTTGGATTTTTAAATTTATAATCTTTAAATTTGCTAAAAATTAATCGAGCTCAATACGCATACCATGAGAATTTTTTCACGGAAAACTATACGAGAATACTGGGAAAAGGAGCCTTTAGCTGAAAATGCTTTGAGGGCATGGTACGAAGTTGTGGAAAAAGCAAATTAGGATAATCACAATGCCTTGAAAGAGCAATTTCGCAATGCTTCTGTCATTGATAATCATAGAGTTGTGTTCAATGTTCACGGTAATAAATATAGGTTAATTGTTGATATTGAATACAAACCAAAATGGGTTTTTGTGGTTTGGATAGGTACGCATAACGAGTACGATAAAATTGATGTAAAAACAATTAATACATGATAAAACCTATTAAAAAAGAAGAAGATTACGAAGAAGCCTTAGCTAAATTGCATCGCTTTATTAGAAAAGGTTATGTTGAGGGCACACCCGAAGCGGACGAAGCGGAGGTGTTAGCAATTCTTATTCATGCCTATGAGGAAGAACATTACCCTATACCGCCCCCACACCCTATTGAAGCTATAAAATTTAGGATGGAGCAAATGGGTATGGATGAAACGGCATTAAGTAAGATTTTAGGTCATAAAGTACAAAATAACGATATTTTGACGGGCAAACGTAAGTTAAGTTTAACTATGATACGCCGACTACATGAAGCGTTGAAAATACCCGTAGAAACTTTGGTCATGGCATATTGATACGTTTGGGGATACTATTAAATGTTAAAATCTTTAAAACTGAAAACAAATAAAGCCTTAATCGCAATAGTGATTAAGGCTTTATTTTATTATATATCTTCTTTTCCTATTTTATATCTATTTCGGAAACGTTGCCGTTTTAAAAAAAATTCAAATCAAAAACTATCTCTATTTTTGATTTGAAAGTAATTTTCATACATTCTTGTTGATATACTGTGGCGCATTTTGCGCCATAGTTTTTTTTAATAATGGATAGTTTATAATAGGGTTTAAAGCCTCGTTAGGGGTGAAATATTGGTAAAAAGAAATACCCCCTCAGTATTTGTGAGGGGCGTAGCCCTGAAATCGGTTATATATTACAGGGCTATGCCCCCTAGTGGGTCATCTTGACAGCGTTGTTACCAATATCACACCTCTAACGAGGTTTTTAACCCATAATTCACACATTATCAATTATCCATTATAAACTATCCATTATTATATGACACTATTCGATTTAAAAGGTAAGACCGCCTTAGTAACAGGTTGCAAAAAAGGCATTGGCTACGCTATGGCAGTGGCTTTGGCAGAAGCGGGAGCTAATATAATAGGTGTATCCGCCACTTTGGAGAAAAAAGGGAGCGATATTGAAAAAGCTGTGAAGGCTGTGGGTAGAAAATTCAAAGCCTATCAAGCCGATTTTTCAAATAGAAAACAACTCTACAAGTTCATTGAGCAAGTTAAAAAAGACAATCCAATCATTGATATATTGGTC
>JAYVKQ010000108.1:0-3433 GCA_043768285.1 Saprospiraceae bacterium
GTGATAGAAGGCGAAATACTGAGGGGGGGCGATTATGCAAGTGGTTGCTACGTGAAACCGTGTATTGCAGAAGTCGAAAACCATTGGGATATCGTGCAACACGAAACGTTTGCACCTATATTATATCTTATCAAATATAAAACGTTGGATGAGGCGATTGCGCTACAAAATGGCGTACCACAAGGCTTATCTTCGGCAATTATGACGGATAACCTACGCGAAGCGGAGCATTTTCTGAATGTGGCAGGTAGTGATTGTGGTATTGCGAATGTCAATATAGGTACGAGTGGCGCGGAAATAGGTGGTGCTTTTGGTGGCGAAAAAGAAACAGGTGGTGGGCGTGAAAGTGGTTCAGATGCGTGGAAAGCCTATATGCGCCGCCAGACGAATACGATTAATTACTCAACACAATTGCCTTTGGCGCAAGGTATTAAGTTTGATTTGTAGTGATACCACACATTTTGACTTTTTCTTAACATTACGTCTCAACTGAAATGCTTATTTTTGCGTTTTCATTTTTCAAATATTTTTTTTTAAAAAATTTATTACTAAACTTGTAAACATTTTCTGAATGAAAAAAATTATCGTGACCTTTGCGTTCTTTTTAACAGTAATGAACGTTTTTTCTCAAAATTTAAAAAACAATATGGATACAGTAGGGTATAGTCTGGGCGTGCTTTTCGCTCAAAATTTCAAAAACGGCGGCAAGTTAGACATTGATGCCAACGCAATGGCAAAAGGTTTTCAAGACGCATTGGCTGGTACAGAAGCCATTAAAATGGAACAAGCAAATATGATATTTAGTCAATTTATGGCAGAGCAAAATAAAGGTAAATTTGCGGCTGTCGTCGAAAAAGGTAAAAAATTCTTGGAAGAGAATGGCAAACGCCCTACGGTGAAAACCACAGCAAGTGGTTTGCAATATGAAGTCATAGTTGAAGGCACAGGCAAAATGCCTAAGGCAACTGACAACGTAACGACCCACTACCACGGCACTTTACTCGATGGTAAGGTGTTTGATAGCTCTGTACAACGCGGACAGCCGATTGATTTTCCTTGCAATGGCGTTATTCAAGGCTGGCAAGAGGCTTTACAATTGATGAAAGAAGGCTCGAAGTACAAACTTTATGTGCCATATAACTTGGCATACGGCGAGCGCGGCGCGGGTGGTTCAATTGGTCCCTACGAAACGCTTATTTTTGAAGTTGAATTGATAAAAGTAAATTAAATCAATTTACAATGGATAATGGACAATGGACAATATTTAACTTGATTGTCCATTGTCCATTGCTCATTGCTCATTGTCCATTACGATACATATATGCGTATAGATATACTCTCTGCGGTTCCCGAACTTTTAGAAAGTCCATTGAGCCATTCGATAATGAAAAGGGCGCAACAACGCGGGTTGTTTGAAGTGCATGTACATAATTTGCGGGATTACGGATTAGGACGCAATAAACAAATTGACGATTATCAATTTGGTGGCGGCGCAGGTATGGTCATGATGATTGAGCCGATTGCCAATTGCATCAATCAATTGAAAGCGGAACGGGATTATGATGAAATTATCTACATGACCCCCGACGGCAAACGGTTTGAACAAAGTATGGCTAATCAGCTGTCAATGAAAGGTAATTTGATGATACTATGCGGTCATTATAAAGGTATAGACGAGCGTATTCGGGAACATTTTATCACTCTGGAGGTTTCTATTGGCGATTATGTGTTGTCGGGCGGCGAATTACCTGCGGCTGTTTTGGTTGATACGATAGGGCGATTGATACCAGGCGTGTTGAATGATGAAACATCTGCCTTATTCGATTCGTTTCAAGACAATTTGCTCGCTCCTCCTGTCTATACACGCCCTGCCGAATATAATGGTTGGAAAATACCAGATATATTACTCTCAGGGCATGAAGCCAAAATAGGTGACTGGCGTTACGAAGAATCCGTAAAACGGACACAAGAGCGCAGACCAGATATTCTGAAATGAAGTATGAAGTATAGAACAAAGGTAACATTTGATATTTCGCAGGGCGATTGAAATCGCCCGCTATTGATAGCTACTTTGTTAATGCAAAATCTTCCGATACTTCATACTTCAATTAAATTTTTGTTAAAAATAAAAAAACGAGCACCCCCTCAGTATTTTAGTTGTTTATTTTTATATTTGTGTCTTAGAAAATTCATTTTTTACAAATAAAATAAAATTTGCAATGAGAAACATAATTAAAGGATTAACCATAGTGGGATTGATGTCGTTGATGTCATGCAAAAATGAAAAACCCACATCCAACTCGGTAGATGTAGCATCTACCTCAACAACCAACACAGCAGCAGCTTCGGTTGGTTCAGCAGCGGCGTCGGCAACTGAGGCGGCAACTGCGCCTAACGCGTTGGCAGGTCCACGTGTTACACCAGACCCCAACAAAGTAACACCCGATGGGGGGGTAGAAAAGACAGGCAAAACAACAACCATTAAATTTGAAGAATCTACCTATGATTGGGGCAAAATGAAAGAAGGGGATAAAATGACTCATATTTTTAAATTTAAAAATACGGGCGAAAATGACCTAATTATCAGCGATGCTCGCGGTAGCTGCGGATGCACTGTACCTGAATGGCCTAAAGAACCTATCAAGGCTGGTAAAAATGGTGAAATAAAAGTAGTATTCGACTCGGCTCATAAAAACGGGCCCCAGAGCAAAACGGTGACAATTACAGCTAATACAGACCCTGCAAGCATTGTATTGATGATTAAAGGCATTGTTGAAGTAAAAGAAGAAGCCGCTAAATAAATTACTAAAAATAATATTTGTTACTTTTCTTTTTTAGTCTGTCTAAATGTGGATAATACCCAATTAGACAGACTTTTTTTTTGTATATACCTTAATTGCCAAATAATAATATAATTACATTTTAAATATGTATTTTCATCAATAGTACAGTATTATAGTTTTGCTATTAATATATTTTTTAAAAAACAGTATAATTCATACCTCTTTTTATGTATCTCGTTTGTTGAAAAATTATATTAAAAATTAATCAGCTATATGTTAAAAAAAATATAATAAAAAAAAATATGTTTTTGATTTGTTATATTTTCTCAAACAAAATTTTGTTATTTGAAAACTGCAAATTAACTTTACGCTAAGCTTGCACACAATAGTATAATAGACTTGTACAAATACATAAACTTTGAACAAATAGTATGATGTAAAGTGTTACCAGTACTAAATTATTAATCACAAACTATTCTTCTTTTTTTCCATAAATCATTACTGCCAAATCTAAATCATTTTAGAGAAAAGTACAATTTAATATCTTAACAATTATATTAACTAAACTTTTAAATTAATCTAACAATGTCTTTAACCTTACGCCTCGCCGCCATAGACGAGTTGCTGACTGATGGCAAGCTCGTAGAAGC
>JAYVKQ010000109.1:0-5116 GCA_043768285.1 Saprospiraceae bacterium
GGAAATAAAACAAATGGGCAATGGGGCAATTTGTCCATTTGTAGATACATAAATTAAATATATAATTTAATATCTACCCTTTTTGTAAAAATATCAATGCCTCTCTTGCTTTTTTGTAAGAAAGGCATTTTATTTGTAAAGACATAGATTCAGATTTTGACAGAGAGCAAATCACATTTTATGTTTTTTT
This sequence comes from Saprospiraceae bacterium, assembly GCA_043768285.1. GTDB lineage: Bacteria > Bacteroidota > Bacteroidia > Chitinophagales > Saprospiraceae > JAAFJT01. The sequence goes on from JAYVKQ010000109.1 coordinate 191, forward strand.
ATACATAAATTGTTCACAGCGAAGCATATAACCTAAATTCTTTAACCGAAAAAGCCCGTGAAAAATGATTATTTTAGTAATCCTATCGCTCGTGGTTGCCGTTTTTGCAATGGCTGTATTTAATGAAGCCAGAGGTAAAAAAGTGCGCTACCGTTTTTAATTAATCTCATGTAACTTTTAAGAAAGAAGTTAAGAAAAGAAGGCAGTTGGCATTACGCCGCTGCCTTTTTTCGTTTTGCAAAGTACAACGGGACGCTGTTCCGTTGTGGGTAATTGCACCAACGGAACAGCGTCCCCTTGCACTTTGCAAAAAAATCATCCCTCATCATTCAATATTCATCATTATAATCCCTATTTTTACTCCAAATTAAAAACTATGCTCTATCAAGTTGTTCGCTCATTGGTGCGCGTATCGCTGCACTTTTACCATAAACGCATTGGTTGGGAAGGTGTTGAAAACATACCTGCCGATAAACCCATTTTGTTTGCACCCACGCACAGTAATTCATTTTTAGACGCGCTTTTTATCGCCTCTGCTTTCAATCGCAGTGTCTATTGTTTGGCGCGTGGCGATGCGTTCAAAAAACCTTCGCTCAATACATTGTTGCGTCATTTCAGGCTATTACCCATATTTCGACAATCGGAAAATGATATTAATGCCGCCACCAAAAATGTGCGCACTTTCGACGAATGTCAAGAGCTTTTTCGCCAAAATCAATGGGTTTTGATATTTCCAGAAGGGATATGTAAATACCAAACCAACGTACTGCCACTCAAACGCGGTGTCACCACAATGGCACAAAAAGCATGGGCAGCTAATATTGATGTGCAAATAGTACCCGTTTCTATCAACTATGATAGCTTGACAAAATGGGGTAAAAAATGCGATATTATATTCGGTGAACCTTTACAAAATACTGATTTTCAAGATATTGGTTTTGAAGAAAAATATAAGCACATCAATAAATCACTCCACGCGCAATTGAGCCACAACTTCCCTTCGCCCTTAAAATTTGAAGGTAAAAACCTTCTTTGGGGATGGTTTGGGCAATTGCTTTATTACATCGGTTGGATTATACATTTCCCCCATTATTTTTTGGTGCAATATCTCGCTAAACGCGCTACTAAGGGAACGGTTTTCTACGATTCGGTCGTGGTGGGTTTGCTGAGTCAATTATTACCATTTTATTATCTTACATTGGGTCTTGTTATCTATTTTTTGATGTAAAATTGCCACCCCTCAGTATTTTCGCAATATTTTTGCCTCAAAATTTCTACATTATTTGAAAGATTTTAACTTTGCACTTCATTTAGCGAAAATTCGCTGAATGAGCAGTAATCTCTGTTTTTAAAAACCTTTTTTCTCATAATTTGCGTTTAGAAAATCTAATGCTCATTTATAAAAAACTGACCGTATGACCAGAAGAATAAAAAAAGTAGCCGTTTTGGGTTCGGGCTTAATGGGTTCGGGTATCGCTTGCCACTTGGCGGGCGTGGGTTTGGAAGTATTGATGCTCGACATCGTACCTTTCGACCTGAAAGAAGAAGAAAAAGCAAAGCCTGCGGCGCGTAACCGCATCGTCAATGCCGCTTTGGATACCGCTTTGAAATCAAAACCTGCCCCTCTTTTCGATAAAGCCTTTGCTTCGCGCATTACAACGGGCAATTTTGATGACGATATGCCCAAAATCGCCGACGCCGATTGGATTATTGAGGTCGTAGTCGAGCGTTTGGATATTAAGCAACAGGTATTTGAAAAAGTGGAAAAATACCGCAAGGCTGGCACTTTAATCACGTCCAATACGTCTGGCATCCCTATCCATATGATGGCGGCGGGTCGCAGCGATGATTTTCGCAAAAACTTCTGTGGCACGCACTTCTTCAACCCTGTGCGCTATATGCGTTTGTTGGAGATTATACCGACTACCGAAACTGACCCCTCAGTTGTGAGCTTCTTTATGGACTACGGAGACCGTGTTTTGGGTAAAACGACGGTATTGTGTAAAGATACGCCTGCCTTTATCGCCAACCGCGTAGGCGTGTATGCTATGGCAAAAATCAACCAATTGACACTTGAATTGGGGATGAAAATTGAAGATGTGGACGCTGTTACATCTGCCCCGATGGGTCGCCCGAATACGGGTACGTTTCGTTTGGGTGATTTGGTGGGTCACGATACTTCGGTAAATGTTATTAAGGGTATCAAAGCCAATTGCCCTCATGACGAACAGGCTTCTGCCTTTGACATTCCGAAATTCCAACAGTTTTTGATTGATAATAAATTTTTGGGTAATAAATCAGGTCAAGGTTTTTATAAAAAAACGGGTGAAAAAGACGACAAAGGTCGCCCTATTATCTTGGCTTTGAACCTTGAAACTTTAGAATATGCCCCTTCTCAAAAATCTAAATTGCCTTCTTTAGAATTGGCAAAACAGATTGAAGAATTGCCCAATCGCCTTCGTGCTATCTGGAAATTAGAAGATGTAGGTGCGCAATTGATGCGTAAATCATTGTCGGGTTTATTTTCTTATGTATCAAACCGTATTCCCGAAATTTCGGATACACTCTTTGCCATTGATGATGCCCTTCGCGCAGGTTTTGCGTGGGATATGGGACCATTCCAATATTGGGATGCTATCGGTATCGAGGAAGGTATCAAAGCGGCAGAAGCTGATGGCAATGCCGTATCGCAATGGGTCAAAGATATGCTTGCGGCGGGTAACACCAGTTTCTATAAGACAGAAAATGGCGTTAAAAAATGCTATGATGTGGCTTCAAAAACCTACAAAGCCCTACCAGGTGCAGACCAATTTATCATATTGGATAATTACCGCGATAAAAAACCTGTTTACGAAAACCCAGAAGTGGTCTTACACGATATAGGCGAAGGCGTTTTGTGCTTAGAGTTTAGGTCAAAAGCCAACTCAATAGGCGAAGGAGTACTGAGGGGTATCAATGATGCGATAAAAATTGCGGAAGAAGAAGGTTGGAAAGGTTTGGTCATTGGCAACAATGCGCCTAATTTTTCAGTAGGTGCGAATTTGATGATGATTGCGATGCTCGCATATCAGCAAGAGTGGGACGAATTGAATTTTGGTGTAAAATATTTCCAAGATACGAGTATGCGTATTCGCTATTCGTCCATTCCTGTTGTTTTGGCAACACAAGGCTATGCTTTTGGTGGTGCTTGCGAATTTTCGATGCACGCTGATGGTGTGGTTGCTGCTGCTGAAACGTATATGGGCTTGGTCGAAGTAGGTGTAGGTATCCTACCTGCGGGTGGCGGCACAAAGGAATTTGCCGTTCGCGCCAGCGATGCGTTTTTTGAAGGCGATGTACAAATACCAACTATTATTGAACGCTTTAAAACGATTGCAACCGCGGCGGTGGCAACATCCGCGCATGAGGCATTCAACGCGGGATTTGGCTATTTGCAGCACCAAAAAGACGTGGTCGTCTTGAATAAAGACCGCAATATTGCCGAAGCGAAGAAAAAAGTATTACAATTAGCTGATAATTATATACAAAAACAGCCGCGCAAAGACGTAACTGTTTTGGGTCGCACAGGTATATCCGCGCTATATGTGGCAGCCCATTCGCTACAATTGGGTAATTATGCCAGCGAACATGATATTAAAATTGCGAAAAAAATTGCGTGGGTCTTATGCGGTGGCGACTTGACGGGCGTTCAAAAGGTGAGTGAGCAATATCTTTTAGACGTTGAACGCGAAGCCATGTTGAGCCTGTGCGGAGAGCAAAAAACGTTGGAGCGTATTCAATATATGCTGACCAATAATAAGCCTTTGCGTAATTAACAGTGAAATATTTTATGATTAAAAAAGCGCGTAATTTATTCATATTGAATAGATTACGTGCTTTTTTAATAATCAGCTATACCAAATATGGGAAAAATGGTTTTGTGCATTATTTTTTTTATTTACGCAGGGCGATTGAAATCGCCCCCTATTGATGGGTTTTCGTGGTAAATATCAATAGCGGGCGATTTCAATTGCCCTGCCCATTTCACCATATAGCATTAACCTTTATATTAAATTATTGCTGTTCTATTTACACTTCCAAACCCATTCCGAAAGACCATATTTAGCATTTCTAAAAGCATAGTGCCACCATTCGGTCGTGATGCCGTTGAAGCCGACCTCATTCAAGACCCCCCTCAGTATTTTGCGGTTTTCAAGCACATTTTTAGGCAAATTCTGATAACCTGAATGGGCTTTTTCCGTAAAATTATCGAAAGGCGTACCCATATCCAATTCTTTGCCTTCTTTATCCACAATCGTCAAATCCACTGCCAAGCCGCGTGTGTGCATCGAGCCTTTCCACGGGGGCGTAACGTAGCGGCTATCGGGGACTTTGTTCCACAGCCGTTGTTGATAAGGCTTTGGACGGTAGCAATCAAACATCTTCAAACCGCCATAACCCTTGTCAATCAATATCTTATGCGCTTTGGCAACAGCTTTTGCCGCTTCGGGGCGTAAAAAACAACGGCCACAATCGTACATTTTAGCACTCACAAAATTGTTGGTCGTGGCATAGCGCAGGTCTAAAACGATGGTATTATCCAAGTCGTGAAGCTCTGTCCAATGGCTTGTATCATAATCTTTTGTTTGACTGAAAATAGGTTGAAAAGCTATCAGCAAAAAGATTATTTTTAAAAAATATTTTATCATAACTATTTGATTTTAATGTAGTTAGCTTGATTTAGGAACACGGATTGGGCTGATAAGGCGGATTTACACGGATTTTTTTTAAAAATCCGTGTAAATCCGCCTTATCAGTCCAATCCGTGTTCCTAAAAACGTATCATAAAACCCCCTTAGTCGAAGGCAATTGCATATTATTTACATCTCGTTTGATAGCCATTTTTATGGCTTTTGCAAATGCTTTAAAAATGGCTTCAATTTTATG
>JAYVKQ010000110.1:0-3048 GCA_043768285.1 Saprospiraceae bacterium
GTAACGGTAACTTCAAATACAACGCCTCCGACAGCGGGTGCGACAGTGAATAGAGTTATCACCTGTACCAATACGGATGCGACCTTGACGGCAACGCCCGCGACAGGTGTAAATTATGCGTGGAGTGGTGGCGGCACAAGTGCGACAAAAGTAGTGACAACGGCAGGTACATATACAGTTACGGTAACAGATATAGTAAGTAGCTGTACAAGCACAGCATCAGTCACCGTCACGTCCAACACGACAGCCCCAACAGCGGGTGCAACGGTCAATCGCGTTATCACTTGTACCAATACGGATGCAACTCTAACAGCAACCCCCGCGACAGGCGTAAACTACGCGTGGAGTGGTGGCGGTACAAGTGCGACAAAAGTAGTGACAGCTGCAGGTACATATACAGTTACGGTAACAGATATAGTAAATGGCTGTACAAGCACAGCATCGGTAGTGGTTACGGCACGTACACCCCTATTACCAGTCATCACATCAACAGAAAATACCTGTATAGCCAATGATGATAAAATAACGAGTGGTGCAACCGTGAATTTAAGTGCAACTGGTACGGGTACTTTTACATGGTATAATGGATTAGGAACGGGTGCAATTAAAACTGATAATCCATCAGTTACAACGACATATATTGTTTCTTTGACAGATTCAGATGGTTGTGTAACGACTGCAAATAGGACTATTACGATTGTAACGGCACCAACCTCAAATGCAGGTACTGATATAGCACAATGCGGTAATGCTAATTTTACGATGAATGCGACTACCCCCTCAGTAGGGACTGGCGCGTGGACAGTAGTGAGTGGTACTGCGAGTATCACAACGCCTTTGAGTAGAGTTTCTGCTGTGACATTGACTGGTACAACGGCAACATTACGCTGGACAGTAACAAATGATGGGTGTACAATTACTGATGATGTTATTATTACAAATAGAGTAATCCCTTCCGCTAATGCTGGAGCCGATCAAACGAATTGTACTAATTCCTTCTCAATAACGGCTAACACACTCACTACCTCTCAAACGGGTGCATGGACTGTTGTTAGCGGTAGTGCAACTATTGCCTCTCCTTCAACTCCTTCAACTTCGGTTACTGTTCCTAATGGCACAACAGTGACACTCCGATGGACAGTGGACAACGGGTTTTGTTCGGCATTTGATGATATTGTTTTGACCTCCGCTATGGCGGTAGCTGGCGAAGATCAAACACTCTGTGCACCTCCTTCTTTTACTATGAACGCGGTAACGCCTTTGGTAGGAACGGGTACATGGACGTTAAGATCTGGTAGCGCAACAATTACGTCTATCAACTCTCCAACAACTACAGTAATACTACCCGTTGGTACAATTGCCGCTTTGCGCTGGACTGTGAATACTGGTAGTTGTTCTTCTTTCGATGAAATAATATTATCGAACTCACAAGCATTTTTGGCAAACGCAGGACCTGACCAAAGCCAATGTAACAATGGCAATGCTATGTTTACCGCAAACTCTGTTTCAGAAGCGGCTTGCGCAGCCAATGCAGCAATCGTCAATGGTAGTTTTGAGTCTCCTACTCAAGCACCAAATACTTATAGTATCGTAAATGAGAGTGCTGTACCAGGGTGGAAAACAACTGCCGCAGACGACAGAGTAGAGTTTTGGGGTACGGGTTTCAACGGCGTGCCAGCTCATCAAGGTAGTCAGTTTGTAGAATTAAATGCTAATTTAACATCCGCTTTGTATCAAGATTTATGCGTTTTACCAGGCGACTCTATCAATTGGTCGGTAGCTCATAGAGGGCGTGCAGGTGTGGATAATATGATTATTAGAATAGGTGTCCCAGGTGGTTTGATGACACAAAGAAGTGTTAGTACTGGTAATACGGCGTGGGTTGTTTATACAGGTGGCTATAAAGTGCCCGCAGGACAAACCGTCACCCGTTTTCAGTTTGAAGCGGTATCAACCGCAACAGGTAATAATTCTGTTGGTAATTTTATTGACGACGTGAAAATTGATTTAATTTCGCGTGTGCCTATACCCGGTGTATGGACTATTGTTAGTGGTACGGGTGTTGTCACATCACCTACCAATACGAATACTACAGTTACGGGTGTTCCTTCTGGCAGCAGTATTACTTTGCGTTGGACTTCTAATAATGGTGTTTGTTCTTCTTCTGACGATGTTGTTTTTACTAATTACGCGCCTACTACTTCAGATGCTGGTGCAGATATAGTGCAATGTAACAATGCGAATTTTACGATGAATGCAATTGCTCCCTCAGTGGGAATTGGTGCGTGGACAGTTGTCAGTGGCACAGCAACCATTTCAACCCCATCAAGTAGAACATCGGCGGTAACGTTAACTGGCACAACGGCAACTTTGCGTTGGACAGTGACAAACGGCACCTGTACAAGTTCGGATGATGTATTTATTACGAATGATGCGGCAGTAACGGCGAATGCGGGTTTAGATATACCTCAATGTAATAGTGCCAATTTCACGATGAATGCAACTACCCCCTCAGTTGGTGTAGGCGCATGGACAGTAGTGAGTGGTACTGCGAGTATTACTATGCCATCAAGCATAACATCAGGAGTGACATTAACAGGTTCAACAGCCACGTTGCGTTGGACAGTGACCAATGGTAGTTGCTCGGCTTTTGATGATGTTGTTATAATAAATAATGCGCTGCCTGTTACAACTGCATCAACCAATAGAAATTTATCATGTACAAATATAAATGCGACCTTAACGGCGACGCCAGCAACAGGTGTCACTTATTTATGGAGTAATGGCGGCGAAACGACAGCAACAAAAGTAGTGACAGCAGCAGGAACATATACCGTTACAGTGACAAGTACAACGAATGGCTGTACAAGCACGGCATCGGTAACAGTGACTTCAAATACGACACCACCAACGGCAGGAGCAACAGTCAATCGTGTTATTACATGTACAAATACCGATGCAACTTTAACGGCGACCCCCGCAACAGGCGTAAATTACGCATGGAGTGGTGGTGGCACAAGTGCAACAAAAGTAGTGACAGCGGCAGGA
>JAYVKQ010000111.1:0-2476 GCA_043768285.1 Saprospiraceae bacterium
TTGTGACCATGCGATTCCGTTGTTTTGGTATCGTCCATGGGGTGGTCGTGTTGAGCAAAAACAGTTGTGCTAACTAACAAAGCGAGTAAAAGCAGCTTGTTTTTCATATTTTCATATTTTTATAAATGAAAAAATTAGGGTGAAATTAGGTTTTATACTGAGGGGGTGCTATTTAAAATTTATTTACAATCAATTGATTATCAATATTTTAAATTGAATTAAAAATAAATTACGGGCGGAATATGGCTCAATATCTTTACATTTCGCCCAAAAACTTTTCAATAGTGGGCGAAAATATGCATGATTTACATAGATTTCGCCCAATTGACTTTCATTTTAGGGCGAAATGTTTTATTTTTAACCCATATTTCGCCACAATAAATCTTTTTATAATGTTCGATACACTCATAGGTCGCAAAGAAGAACAAGCTATTTTGCAAGAAGCCTTTAATTCTGAAAGAGCCGAAATGGTTGCCGTTTTCGGGCGACGACGGGTTGGCAAAACCTTTTTAATCAAACAAACCTATCAAGACCATATTGCTTTTGAATTGACGGGTTTGCAAAGCGCGAATCAAGAAGAACAGCTTCAAAATTTCAGCCATCAATTGGGGACATTCAGCCAAAGCATCGTGCCTGTAAAAACCCCGACCAATTGGTTGCAGGCTTTTTTTATGCTTGCCAAATTCCTCGACCAACAACCCACGGATAAAAAACGGGTTGTTTTTTTTGATGAAGTCCCTTGGTTAGCGGGTAATAAATCGGGTTTTATTACGGGCTTAGGTTGGTTTTGGAACTCTTGGGCTGAAACCCGAAATATCGTCGTTGTTATATGCGGCTCGGCGGCTTCTTGGATGATTCAAAAAATTGTGAATGACCGAGGTGGTTTGCACAACCGCATCACGAAGCGGATATTTTTAGACCCTTTTACGTTGAGTGAAACGGAAACCTATCTCCAAAGCCACCAAATTTTTTACAATCGCTATCAAATCCTTCAAGTATATATGGCAATAGGTGGTATTCCCCATTATTTGAATGAAATCAAAGCGGGTAAAAGTGCCACGCAAAACATCAACGATATTTGTTTTTCAAAGAACGGTTTGCTGCGAAATGAATTCACTAATCTCTACGCTGCCCTTTTTGCCAATGCCGATAATCACATTGCGGCTGTTGTCGCCTTATCAAAATCTCGACAAGGTTTGACACGCCCCGCAATCATCAAAAATGCTCAACTTTCAGAAGGCGGCAATACCTCAAAAGTGTTGGAAGAATTGGAACAATCGGGCTTTATTACGACCTATTATCCCTTCGACAAACGCAAAAAAGATATGCTTTACCGACTAACGGATGAATATTCCTTGTTTTATCTCCGTTTCATCGAACACAATAAAGACAGTGGCAACGAAACTTGGAACCAACTAAGCCAAACCCAAACCGCCAAAGTATGGTCGGGTTATGCCTATGAAAATACCTGTTTGAAACACTTGCCCAATATCAAAAAAGCCTTGGGCATTGCGGGCGTTTACACCCAATCTTCCACCTTTTTTCAAAAAGGAAATGAAGAAGAAAAGGGCGCACAAATTGACCTCGTTTTAGACCGCAACGACCAAATTATCAACCTGTTTGAAATCAAGTTTTACAATACTGAATTTACTTTATCCGAAGCCGATGCCAAAGCACTGCGCCAACAAATGTGGACTTTTAAAGAAAAAACAAAGACTAAAAAGCACTTAATGATTGTTTTACTCACCACTTTTGGCATGGAACACAATAAGCACAGCCTCGGCTTGGTTGAAAAAATATTGACGATGGATGATTTGTTTTTGTAAAAAATAGACAAAATACTGAGGGGGCAACTATCGCTTCATAGTCTGCATTTGCCCATACGTCAAACTCCGCCAAACCCATTCAACGGGTCCATAGTTAAAATAGCGAAGCCACATTGTGCTGATAATAATTTGCAGCGTAAAAAGAGCAATGGCAAAAATGGTTAAGTAAAATGGACCAACTTGACCACCATAACCCAAGCCTGCCCCCAGAAAAACAAAGTTACAGACCAACGAATGCGTCATATAATTGCTAAAAGCCATCTTGCCAACGGGGGCAATGACCGACATGAGTTTTTTACCAAAAGCCGTTTGAAAACACAACATAAACGTACCCACATACGCCAAAGCTAAGGGTGCGACCCCCAAGGCATAAGCAATGGTTTGGTAAAGCCCATTGAGTTTTAAGTTGTAATAATCTGCCTCAAAATTGCTCATGAAATAGGCTAAAAAGTAGTTGGCAGGCAAGCCTATAAGTAAACCCAAGCCGATAATCCGATAAACCATCTTTTTGTTTTGAGCAATTTTTTTATAAAAATTGGAACGCCCCAACACAAATCCAATTAAAAACATACCCAATACTTTTGGGATACGGCTGATAAAAAGCAAATAACCAAAGCGAAAAAAAACGCCACCTATATTTGATTTGAGTA
>JAYVKQ010000112.1:0-11238 GCA_043768285.1 Saprospiraceae bacterium
TCAAAAAATGGTCAATTTTTATGAATGATGAATCATTGGTGTTCAAAAGATTTTATTTTAAAATAAACTGTTGATTTTCAATGGGTTACATTGCTTTTCGACAAAGGTTTAGTAAACGGAAAATTATTTTTTTTCAAAAAAAATAATTTTCCGTTTACTAAACCTACGCACAAAACATTTTCATGAAATTTATCAAAATCCTTTGAACACTAATGATTAGTTATTAAAAAAAGAGGTTATCTCCAACAACATCGGGATAACCTCTTTTTGAATGAAAATTTGGAATGATTAGCTACCCCCTCAGTATTTATGCCGTTTTACCATGCTTTTTAACCAAAACAACCGTCCCTACAATACCAATAATCACCAACAGAACGGCAATCAATTCAGCTTGCGTGAACGTGATACCAAAGGCGTGTAATTTATCGTTTACCCTTATTTTTTCTATAAAAAAGCGTTCAATACCGTTCAAAATCAAGTAAATCATAAACAAAACGCCGTGTACTTTGATGCGTTTGCGGATTGACCAAAGGAATAAACCAATCAAACCTGCCATCACTGTTTCGTAAAAAGGCGTTGGATACACGGGCGGCACAAGGCGCGTATTATATTGCCCTACGAAGCCTTGAATGACCTCGCGCCCTTCATGCCCTGCCGAGTTCATCACATTGCGTGGAAAATCGTATGCCCACATCCAATCGGGCAAAAACCACCAATCGGGCTTTGCGGCTGCGATGATACCCCAGTCACCATCGCCTGCCAATTGACAGCCGATGCGCCCAACGGCATATGCCAAAATGAGACCTACTGCAACAGCATCCATCATATATAAAGCGTTCATTTTTAGCTTTTTAGTAATGAACCAATAGACACCGATGAAGCCTCCAATCAAGCCGCCATACATAGCCACCCCAGAGCCACTAAAAAAAGTATGGATGGGGTCGTCCATAAAAGCCTTTATATTTTCGGCACTTTCCATAATGGCAAATACCTTCGCGCCGAGCATACCGCTAATCATGGCAACCATCGTCATATCAGCAACACGCTCGTGGGGATAAACATCCCTCAATACCCCTTTTTCATCTTTCACAGGATGGGTCGTCAAAAGCCCTTCTGCAGCCTTGCGTTTGAGTTCAAGATAAAGGAAAAATGCGGCTGTCAAAAACGCCAAGGCGAGAAAAACACCAAAGGTTTTTACCAATGCTGTCCAATTGTCGGGAGCCGTGCCGAATAGGTCGTGTAGTATATACGATAAGTCTGGATACATATTTAGATGTGTAGATGTTGATGAAACGGTGGCACAGATATACTACCGTTAGTAAAAAAATGGTAAAAATAAAAACGCTTCTGACAATGCAGAAGCGTTTGGGTAATTATTATCGTTCTTTCATACTAATTTCTCATTATACCTTTGTTGAGCATAGAATTATTTTCGCTTAAAATGAGCACAAAATTAATAATTTTCTTTATTTATTAGGTAGTTTTTAGGTAAAATAAAAAATTTTGTATTTTCAATATAAGAACCAAATTGAAATAAAATTTTGATAATCAATTTTTTGCGACGTAAAAAAAATGAAAAAATGATTTAGTGCGAAATATTTTTTTTTAAATAACAGCGTATTTTTAAACATTTATCTACATTTGTGACGGACTAAATTTTTGTTTCAATAAATATCAACAATGGAGAACGTAGAAAACGACAGACAGAAACGTTTCGAGAGCGTGTACAGCAAAAAAGTAAGAGCTGGAAAGCGGAGAACCTATTTTTTTGATGTGCGCCGAACAAGAGGAGAAGATTTTTACCTCACCCTTACCGAAAGCACAAAGCGTATGCAAGGCGGCTATGAGCGACACAAGGTTTTTTTGTACAAAGAAGATTTTAACCGCTTCGTGCAAGCCTTAGAAGAAACCGTTAATTACATCAAAACGGAACTCATGCCGCAGTACGATTATGATGAATTTGCCCGCCGTCAAGAGGAGTTTGAAGCCCGCTATGCTGAAAGTCTTGAAAATGGGGGTCGTCAAAATCACAGCAATGACAATGACAATGATGAAGAAGATGATGACCAAGTAGCAACGGATAGTGCGGAAGCACCATCTATTAAGGATAGCGTAGAAGCCCCACCTGTTACGCGGGAAATCAAACCTGAGCCAGTTCAAGAGGAATTACCACCGCGTCGCAAAAACGAAGCTATGGACGATGATATGAGCTGGTAGTTCGGTTAGTGTATATTTTTGAACTAATAGGGGGTGCTTTCCATGATGTTGAAAGCACCCCTCAGTATTTTTAGGGAAATCCCCTTTTTTTGAATCTAAAAAAAACATTATCAGCCAGAACTTGTATTTTTGAATAGGTTTTGGCTAAAAATTCTGTTTTCTTAACTTTCGTTACCACTTTTGGTTTGGAGCAAAACAGTCATGCACTGGGTTTGGTACAAAACCAGATTCGGTTGGATGATTTGTTTTGAGGGTTTTTAAACAAAAAGGCTTTTCTCCAACCTCATTCCCCATTTTTGAGAATGAAAATCAAAGAAAAGCTTTTTTATACTGAGGGGGCTAAGTAACTATTAACCAATGACTAAACCATAATCCCCATTTTTTTAGCCGAAAACTTAGGAAAAAGCGCATTACTATCCTTCAAATTCAAGTGTTTGCTGGCAACTTCGCTGAAAAAGTTTCTAAAATCAGTGGTAACAGGGAGGTCTCGTCCATCTTCTAAATTGGCTTTTTCAAGGCTATTTATTGTGCCATATACTTGCCCTCCTTTTACATCTTTTCCCAAAACAAACATACAAGAGGCACGTCCGTGGTCTGTGCCTTTTGAGCCATTTTGCGCCACTGTGCGACCAAATTCTGTCATGGTCATTACGGTCACTTCGTCTTGATAATCGCCCAAATCTTGCCAAAAAGCGTTGATGCTTGTACTTAAATCATCTATATTTCGGGCAAAAACGCCTGTATCACTGCCTTGATTGAAATGCGTATCCCAACCTGTTGATTCTGCAAAAGCGACTTCTAAACCCACGCCCATTTTCACCAATTGTGCTATTTGATTCAACGAATTGCCTAAATTACTGAGGGGGTAAGCCACCCCATTGGCAGGTCTGTAATTTTGAACATTTTTATCATCCAAAATCTTCATCGCTTCAAAACTCTCTTTACCCGCTTTGTTCAATAATTGTGACGATGTATGGTCGTATAAATCCTCAAAACTTTTAGCGGATGTGCTGATTGCCGCAGGATTGCGCTTGACTTGAATCGCAAAATCTTTTAAATTACTGATTGCCAAAGCGGGGTTTTTGCCTACAAATGATTTAGGCAAATTGTTCGTAATACTCACCGCTTGGAAGGGCGAATTATTGTTGGTCGTGGCGGTCAAAAGGCGATTGAGCCAACCATCGTGCGTGGTTTTATCGCCCGGCGTGCCAGATTCCATATAATCTTGAGCATCAAAATGCGAACGAGAATTGAAGGGCGAACCCACACCATGCACAATAGCCAATTGCTTTTGCTTAAAAAGCGTTTCAAAACTCACCATAGACGGATGTAAACCAAATGTACCATCAAGGTCAATAAGTGCTTTTTTATTGTTATTGCTCGATGGCGATAGAAACAAATCGGGACGCATTTTCTTCAACGCTTCATCTGTAAAGGGTGTCACCGCCATCAAACCATCCATTGCGCCACGCTGATAAATACAGACTAAAACCTTGTTTTTACGAGACAAAGTCGGTCTTGTAGCTGCCACAGCTTGTACGAGAAAATCGGGTACAAATCCACCAAAACCTAAAGAAAACATGGATATAGCACCTGATTTTATAAAGCCTCTACGTGATAGTGTCATATTGTTGTATTTTAATTTTTTGAAAAAAAATTTAATGAAGAATGATGAACAGCAATTTCTAATGAATGACTATACACGAGGTTTTCGTAGAGACGTTGCACTGCAACGTCTCGGCTTTAGATTTCTTGTCCACAATCAAGACGTTGCACTGAAACGTCTCGGCTTTAGATTTCTTGTCCACAATCAAGACGTTGCAGTGCAACGTCTCGGCTTTAGATTTCTTGTCCACAATCAAGACGTTGCAGTGCAACGTCTTGGCTTTAGATTTCTTGTCCACAATCAAGACGTTGCAGTGCAACGTCTCTACGAAAACCTCGTGTATAGTCATTCATTAGAAATTGCTGTTCATCATTCATCATTACTTATCGTCTTTGATATTCAGGCGAACCAATGATGATGCCCACAACTTGAGCTAACATTTTATTATCTCTATATTGCGTTGTATTGCCCGCTTCTTTGTTGTTGTTATTATTTTTATTCTTGTTTTTATAATTCAATTTATCTTGTTTTTTGGATGATTTTGTATCATCAGACATTTGCATATTGTCCTCTTCTATCATTCCGTTATCCTCTTTTTTAACAGGTTGTGCTTCTGCGGCTTGCTTAATTTTATCGGATACTGAGGGGTAGTTGATAATGGGTTGCAAACGCTCAATCGTTTTAGTTAAATCACGTTCTGGCAACAGGATTTTTGAATAGACCGCCAATGCTGCTTCTGCGCTTTCGGGTTCTCTGTTTTGGTTCAATTCTGCGAGATTGAACGTAATGCCACCGATTTCTTTATACGCCAATGCCAAACCAAAATTCATACGATTGAGTAAAGACCCCGTATTAATCCAATATTCGGCATTGTCTGGAAAGCCCGTTGGAGCTAAATAATCATAACATCGTTGCCCCATTTTTTCAAGCCAATGTGCCAAAGAGATAGGGTTTGTAATGTCCGCATTGAGGCTACGGGTTGCACTCATAGCCAATTCAAAAGGCGATTTCGTTTTTTCTCTCAACGCATTTTTATCCCAAAATTCGGGGCTACTCACCATTGTTTTCAGCACTTCTTTGATGCTGCCTTTTGTATTTTTAAATGTCAAAGTCATTCTATCCACAAGGCTTTTCGACGGATTGTCCGATACAAAACGAATGGCTAATTTTTGTGAAATAAAGCGTGCCGTAGAAGGATGTTCGGCTAACATTTTGAGCGCAGCGACCCCCTCAGTATAACCACCATTTTCTGGAAAATTTTTACCCAAAAAAGTCTTTTCATCCTTGTCATGTGTACCCGGATAAAACACAAAACTGCCTTTTACGACACGTCCATTAGTTTGTGCCATCTTTGTTGATTTCACCGCTTTCATCAAATTCGGATTCTGATAAGGCATAACCGACCAACCTGTCAAAATACGGGCTAATTGCGTTACATCGCTTTGTGAGTAGCCGCCCTCAACGCCGAGTGTGTGGAGTTCCATGATTTCGCGGGCATAATTCTCATTTAAGCCTCTATTGTTATTTTTCTTTCCGCCACCCATTGCGCCGCCACCTTCTTTGACACTTATGAAATTATCCAAATATATCAACATCCCTGGGGAGTGTGCGGTTGCCATCAACAAGTCTTCAAAATTGCCCAATACGTTTGGTCGAATGGCTTCCATTTCGTAAGAAGGTAGAGCTTGTAGGAGATTTTTTTTGACGGATACATTAAAATGGTTGAACCAAAAGTCGGTCAATACCTCTTTCAATTGATAGGGTGAGTAGTGGGCTTGCTTGATTTTATGGCTCACCACTTGTCTATAAAGGTCGTTTTGAAGTTGCAAATTGTTTTTATAAAGATAATCTTTTACCGCTAAGCGATAATCCCTTTTCGTCACGTCTGTATCTCGTTTTGAAATACCTTCTTCAAGTTTGATTGCGTTTTTGAGTTGTGCTGGATTGAGGTATTTTTTTTGAACGTCTTCATAACTCATAGATAAAGCCTCATAATCTTGTTCCCAATCAAGTGGTTCGGGTGTAACCGCATTGAGTTGTTGTTCAAACCAATTGTCTAAACCTTTAGTTAATACTTCGTCAATCTGCCCCGGTTTTGCACCAAAAGTAAAGCGGCTAAGTAGATGCGCTGCTGCTTGCCTTTCGGATAAACCCGCTTGGGCATAGGGCATTTTAGGGGTTTTAACAGTGCTTTTGAAAGATAAAAGCGTAAAAGCTAATAGGCACAGGGTTGATTTCAAGATTTTTGTACGCATCATTTTCTGAATTAAGTTATATGCAGTATGACACTATAAAAGGGCGAGGGTTTAATAAGGTTTACACTGTTTTAGACGTATTAACACTTATTTAAGAGAATGATGAATGATAAAATATAACAGTAGTTAAGCATGTGTACAAAAAGGGTATTTGTGCATAAGTTCATATTCGAAGGGCGATTGAAATCGCCCCCTATTGTTGGGTTTTAGTGGTCAAAATCAATAACGGGCGATTTCAATCGCCCTTCCGATGCCACCATAATGACTATATACCGCATTGTTGTGTTATTCTATTGTTTTCTCGTAGCTTAGACATTTACATTACCCCCTAAGTATTTTATTTCCGAATATCATAAATCACAATCCCATTATATTCACCTACTTTTTTCTTCATATATGGATGATAAATAGGTTTTTGCTTAATATAATTGGTGTCATTGACTATCAAATATGCCGCGCCCATTTCTCTAAAATTGCCGATATTGTAGTTTTCATCGTTAAATATTTCGGTATGTCCATATTGGTTCATAGCATTGAGCGAAATATTAGGGCTGCCGTCGGGGACACTCATAACAATATCCGAAGGCTTTACACCAATCGAGCGCAAATAAGGCTCGATTGTGAATAAGTTCATATTCGTATATTTGAAAACGGGTAGGGTATAGCGTTCATGTTGAATATTGCGGTTGTGAATAATACTGACGTACATCACACCCGCCATGGCTGCATAGCTCGCATATTTCATCATCGGGTGAATATGTGGTAATACCAGACGGTCAAAAAACTCCATGATGGTGATGATTAAAAATACCACTGGCACGACATATATCAATTGATAATAATCATGGTCAGTAAAGGCTTTGTAATATAAAACGCAATAGATGCCTACGCCAATGAACAGAAAAAGCGTTATCAAGCGCAAGGCTTTATCCAACCACCACCACGCTACGAGGTATAAAAAAGCCATACATTTAAACAGCGTCACGATATGTTTTTGTTGAAAATGATTGCTCCAAAGCTCCAAAATGCGTACTTCGGTGTAGTCAATTGCCTCTTTAGTCATTTCCCAAAGCGGATAAACGCCAATTAAATTTTGATGGTTGCCGTTTTCATCATTGTACCAATTCACGTATTTTATCCAGCCGATGATGCTCGCACCAATGAACAAAGTGCTTAAAAAAATGGGTAAAATGGGCGTTTTTTCTGCGTTTTTTACATAATTATAGCCTTTTAAAAATACCCATGTGCCCAGAAAAGCTAACCATAAAATGCCACCGTCGGTAGGTTTTAAGGCAGTTGCTAAGGCAAAGGCGAGAGTGCCTAATATCATGTCCCTTTTTTTACTGTCATCATCATATTTTAAATAAAAATAAAGACCCACGAAGGAGAAACTAATAGCCGGCACATTGGGCAAAAAGTTGATAGCATAGTAGTAATAATAAGGTGATGAAGCCAATAAAACCAAAGGAAACAAGGCATAAATGGGGTCAGAAACCCACCTTTTGACACACGCCAAAAGCGCGAAAAGCCCGATGACATAACATAGAAAATTTAAACCGCGCATCACCCAATAATGCTCACCGACGATATGCTCAACTTTGGCTGCGATATAGTACAATATCGGAAATTCGCTTGCCATACGCCCTTGTTTTCCTAATAAATTTAAGGCTGCTGGGTGAAAAACATTTGCACCCGTGCGGTAAAATGTTTTCACATAAGAGGAGCAATCGCTTTGTCGCCATTGATGCACCGAAAGGGGTGGGTAGTTAAATACCTCTATTGATTTTGCAACCAATACGATTATCACAATTGAAACGGCGAGGAGAATGGGTTTTGGTATGTTGTTCATAATGAAGGTTTTTTTTATAATCTAAATCGAATATACTTAATCGTACTATTCGCAATATTCTTCATTTCGTAATATGTTTTAATATCTAACTCTTGCATTGTCAATGGATTAGCATAAATATCTTCGCTATTCATGTCAAGATGCACCCCCTCAGTATTTTCTAATATTTCTAAGGTAAAATCATACAAAACAGGCGAATCGGTCTTCAAATGTGCGATGCCATTAGGCTTTAATATGTGCTTATATTTGTCTAAAAAATAAGGAGAAGTCAAGCGGCGATTAGACTTACTTTCTCTCAAAAAAGGGTCTGGAAAGGTTATCCAAATTTCATCAATTTCATGGTCTGCAAAGAACAAATCTATTTGCTCAATGCGGGTGCGGAGGAATGCGACATTGGGCAAATTGGCTTCAATAGCTGCCCTTGCGCCTTGGTGTATCCTTGCGCCTTTAACATCCACACCAATAAAATTGCGGTTCGGAAACATACGCGCCAATGATACGGCATATTCGCCGCGTCCACACGCCAATTCAAGTGTGATAGGATTGCTATTGTTAAAATGCTTGGATTGCCATGCGCCTTTGAGGTCAACAGATGCGCCGTCTAAGCCAGTCAGATGCGGGTTAGAATTGTCTGGATTTTCATAGACATTGGGAAATGATAGTAGTTCAGCGAATTTTTTTAACTTGTGGCGACCCATATTAGTTGATAGAGTATAGTTGATAGAGTATAGTTGAAAATGTGAATAATGGGTTCAAATCCAATAAATCCGTTAGGATTTGTACGTTTATAGAATAAATCAATGTGTTTTAGCCAACGAATCCGTAGGATTCGCACGTGAATTCACATTCAACGTGTGAATCCTACGGATTCGTTTTATGATTTCAGATATTATTATCTATAAACGTAAAAATCCTAACGGATTTATTGGGATAGAACTCATTATTCGCATTGACAGTTAATAGTGCGTTTGCGCTGCGCAAAATTATATTTTTTAAAAGAAAAGTAGCTAAAAAGGGCAGTTAAATCAAGAAATATGTCTTGAACTTTCTTTTCTCAATTTAGGCGCGTATATTTGAACGTAATAACTGTGGCACGGCTCTTAATCTACGGGCTATTAAAATTTATAGAAATATAGCCGTGCCACAGTGTAAAATTACAACAATGAAAAAAGCATTTTTAGCATTTTACCATACCTTAGATAAACTCGAAAAGCGGAATTTTTGGTTTGGTAGTATTACATTTATCATAGGTCTTGCCTTTCTATTGGAGGTGATATGCCCACCCAGTTGGCGGGGTTGGCAAGAGACAACGGGCGAAATTACGGCTGCCCAAAACCTATCAAAAGGCTTATTTAGCGGTGGTACGATGCTTTTTTCCTTGAAATATAGTCCACATAACGGCGCACCACTGGAAGGTACGTTTACCATGTCGCCTATCATATTAAGCACAATAAAAAGTATTCGGGTTTTTTATCAAAAAGATAATCCAAGTATTTTTTATGTTCATAACCCTACGCGTTTAATCATATCTTTGACGGTTACAATATTAGGTGGTGGTTTATTGTTGTCTTATTATTTGTATTATCGAGATAGGTTGAAAGGGATTACGTATGATTGAGGCTACCCCCTCAGTATTTTATATCCTTTTCTCTAATCTTTGAACTCACGATAATAAAAAAAATATTACAAATGAATAGTATTTCTAAGGAAATAATTGATAAACTTGATTTGCTTAATTATACTCAAAAAGTTGAAGGTTGAGACGATTTAACACCGCAACAACAAACTATATTAGCACTTGCTATTGAGGAAACGAATGACCTCAAAAACTTGGTGCAGCATGAGGATGTTCTTAAAATGATGGATAATTGGCTTACCAAATAGAATATTATTAAGATTTAACAATGACCTTCTCACCTTATGACAAAAAATAAAATTTTAGCAATCGAAGATTTAGTAAGTGTCGAAAGCATATACAAAGCCAAATTGCGGCTTAAAGATGTTGCCATCCACACCCCTTTGATGCACAACGACAATTGGTCGGAGAAATACAGCGCGAATATCTATTTTAAAAGAGAAGACTTACAGGTAGTGCGCTCGTACAAAATTCGTGGGGCGTATAACCAAATGAGTACCCTCCCGAAATCTGCCTTAGAAAAAGGCGTGGTTTGTGCCAGTGCGGGCAATCATGCGCAAGGAGTCGCTTTAGCGTGTCGCAAAATGAATGTGAAAGGCACAATATTTATGCCCGCACCGACACCCAAGCAAAAAGTATCGAAAGTTCAATTTTTTGGACGCGATAATGTAGAGATTATCTTGACTGGCGATACCTTCGATGCTTCGTACAACGCTGGTATCGAGTATATGAAAACCCACGATACTACGTTTATTCACCCTTTTGATGATGATAAAGTGATAGAAGGTCAAGCCACAGTCGGGCTTGAAATTATGGAAGATTGCGATGTGCCGATTGATTATATTTTCGTTGCAATTGGTGGCGGCGGTCTTATATCGGGTTTGGGCAGTTATTTCAAGCAAATGTCGCCACATACTAAGATTATTGGTGTTGAAGCACAAGGCGCGCCCGCCATGTATGAAAGCCTAAAACAAGGCAAAGTGGTGACGTTAGACCACATTGATACCTTCGTAGATGGCGTGGCAGTGAAAAAAGTAGGGGAGAAGACTTTCAAAATTTGCCAACATGTCATAGATGATTTGATATTGGTGCCAGAAGGAAAAGTTTGCACGAGTATCTTAAAACTCTACAACGAGGAAGCCATTGTAGCTGAACCTGCGGGGGCAATTACGATTGCTGCCTTAGATTTTTATAAAGATAAAATCAAAGGCAAAAACGTGGTATGCGTCATCAGTGGCGGCAATAATGACATCACGCGCACGGAAGAAATCAAGGAGCGCAGCTTATTTTATGAAGGTTTGAAGCACTATTTTATCATTCGTTTTCCACAACGCGCGGGGGCATTGCGCGAGTTTTTGAACAATGTGTTGGGCAAAACGGATGATATTACGCATTTTCAATACATCAAAAAGCACAGCCGCGAATCGGGTCCTGCCGTGGTAGGGATTGAGTTGAAAGATAAAAAAGATTACGATAGCCTTTTGCATCGGATGGAAAAACATGGGGTGAAATATCAGACTTTGAATAATAACCCTACGCTGTATGAGTTGCTGATATGATAAGAACAGTAATTTTACAAAAGGTGTTTGTGCATTAGTTTTCATATTTCGCAGGGCGATTGAAATCGCCCCCTATTGATAAGTATTTGTGGTCGGAATCAATAGAGGGCGATTTC
>JAYVKQ010000113.1:0-2826 GCA_043768285.1 Saprospiraceae bacterium
GCTTCTAATCGCAAAATAAGAAAAAATACACAAAATACTAAGCAGGCACTTGTTGAAGCACCCCCTCAGTATTTTGAACCTTGAAAAGGTTAAAAATCGCTCGGATTTTGCCCTGTCAGTTTTTTATAAGCGCGATTAAACGTGGCTTTTGAGTTAAAACCACAATCGAATGCAATGGCGAGTTTGGTATAGTGGCTGTATGCCTTAGATTTTACTTTTTCTTGAAAAGCTTTGACGCGGTATTCATTGACAAAATCATTAAAGTTTTTGTCAAAACCTGTATTGATTATTTGGGATAAAACAGAAGTATTTGTTTTAAGATTTTGAGACAATTCAGACAATGTCAATTCGGGATTGAGATATGGTTTTTCTTTGTCAAAATAGGTTAATACCTTTTTTTTCCACAGTTCTAAATCAGTATCAGCAAGGGCATTTTTTGATTTTATGGTTGCATTTATATCTTCGAGAATAGCCTGTTTTGCGCCTTCTATCTCCGTAGTAATTAAAGATACCCCCTCAGTATTTGGCACGTTTTCAAGCCCTTTTAAGCTATTTTCCTCCTTATTTTCTAAGAACGCAATAGATTTTACACGGGTTTGAGCATAGCCAGATATACTCAAATAATACATCAAAATGGTATCCGTCAAATAGCCTACCCACATCAATTCGTATTTTGTACTGGTATCACTATTACCCGATATTCGGATATAAAAATGATTGACCAAACTGATAATAAACAAGGTAAAATATAAATAACAAAAATTACGCAGCCATGTAAAACTCACTCTTTCAATATCTGAAAACTCATTGAGTGTCCATACGCGATAGCTTTGATAGAGGCGATAACAGCGATAAAAATAGTAGCCATAAACACCCCATGTCAATAGATCATAAAGAATATTTAAAGCAGGATTGCCATTCCACCACGCTTCGACAAAGGGCTTATTGCCAAAGCCAATTAAACCAACTATCAAGTGTTCTGTAAAATAAATGAAATAAGGAATGAAATGCACCATATCGCGCCGCACAGAAAATCGCCATTGGTCATTGGTTAAACTTTTTAAGAAAAGATACAGCGTAGGGGGTATTGATAACCAAAAACCATCCCACGGCAGATAGGTATATTTTGCCCATAAAAAATCCCAGCCTATCCAGCCGAACATATAAGGCACGCCCGTTAATGACAATTGCAACAATGACGATGCCAACCATACATCGGAGTAACGCTCTTCTCGCTGCCACCTGATGATGAGTAAGACACAAAAAATGACCCCTTGCAAAAGGGTTAGGAAAGGTATTAATGCGTAAAGTTTTAGAGAAAATTCCATTTATCTATATTCTGATTTACTTTTTCAAACTCCTATATATCGCCTCCCCCACTTCCGTCCGTATATTCAAAGTCCCAATTTTACCATTATCCCGCGTCGGATATACGCGATTGGATAGAAATACATACACCAAATTATACTTAGGGTCAATCCACGTAAAAGTGCCTGTAAAACCTGAATGTCCATAGCTTTCTTCCGATGCTGAACGCGGTCCATTGCTTATTTTTGTATTAAAATCCAATTTATCAAACGCGATGCCCCGGCGGTTTTTTTGCTCTGGAAATTGGTATTTTGTACACATATCCACCACGTCAGATTTAATAAATTGCTTGTTGCCAAATGTCCCTTTTTGTAGATAAAGTTGCATCAATTTCATCAAATCATTGGCATTGCCGAATAGCCCTGCGTGTCCCGAAATGCCGTTTAACATGGCTCCACCTTCATCATGCACATAACCATGAATAAGCGTTTTTCTAAAAAAACTATCGTATTCACTCGGTACAATTTGCGTTTTATTATAGAAGCGTAAAGGATTGTAAGTCAAAGAGTTAGCACCAATGGCTTTATATGTTTTTTTCAAATACGTTTCCCATTCTGTCCCTGTTATTTTTGCAAAAAGACTTGGGTAAGTATAGTAATGCAAATCACTATATACGTAGCCTTGTTCGGGTTTTAGCGGCGAAGTTTTAATATCATTGAATATCGTTTTTGAATACTCTTTATGTAGGTATAAATTATCATTCACTTGTACCGAATAATCACCATCTTTTACAGGCGAAAAAGTATTAGGCAACCATCTAATACTTGTCGGCGAATAGCAATCTTTCCACATATTTTTATCCGTCCGAATGGCTTTTGCTATTTTTTCATCTAATTTCTTTTTACCTCCAAATAACTTTTGAAAAAAGCCTAATTTGAAGTTTTTAGCATATTGTGTCTTGAAAACAGTGCTATTTTTAACCGTTTGCAAGCTATCCACGCAGTTTTGCCAAAAAGGTATCCACGCTCTTAAACCCGATTTATGGGTCAGCATATCTTTAAATGTCAAATTGGCTTTATTTGAATTGGCAAAATCGGGATAGTAATCAGCAAATTTTTTATTGACATCAAATTTGCCCTCACTCATAGTCTGCATCACAGCCAAAGCGGACGTTGAAATTTTAGTAACAGAAGCTAAATCGTATAAATCAGTCAATTTGACGCCCCCCTCAGTAGATTTCGGGTTTCGGGTTTCGGATTTCGGGTTAGCTACCCCCGCAGTCCCGCTTTTATCGGGATTGGGAATATTTGTCTTCACTTTTTCATCCATCACATCGTTTTTATTATCCTTAACATATGTGGTTCCGACATCCGCAATCCGATTTCCAAAATTCGATGCCGCTTCATAAGTATGAAAACCATATGCCTTTTGATATATCACCCTACCCTCTTTTGCCACTTGCACCACTGCCCCCGGGTAGGCTTTTTCGCGTAAACCAACATTGACGACACTATCAAT
>JAYVKQ010000114.1:0-6351 GCA_043768285.1 Saprospiraceae bacterium
ATATAGCCAAAATCGCACACCATTATGCCCACCGCAAGCACCCTGCCCGATTTGTTGCTGCACAAAATAGTCCATACACACACAGCCAACCTGCGCCGAGCCTTCGGGTAGTTGCCCCGAGCCGTCAATCCGTTTCAGGCGGCGTTGTGCCCTAAGCACAGGGCGTTCCCACGGGAGGTCGCTGGTGCGCCAAATAAAGTCCAAGCCCTGTTTTGTTGTTGGTTCGGCTACCGGTTCAGTCGTTTCTTCCGTTTCTTCGGCTTCCGACTCCTCGATTTCGGGCGTTTGGGCATACCCCCCCCCTATTGAGAGGCAAAAAAGGAGTAACACAATCAACAGTTTTTTCATTGGGATATAGGTTTTAGAATTAAGATGATAAGGATTTGAATGATGTTAAGGATTTTGAACAGCGCATTGATTGTACACTAAGTAAAATAGATTTAATAAACTACACCATTTTGAAATGTTGTAGTTTATTAAATCTATTTTACTAAGCATCTTTCATATCCTTAACATCGTAATTCAAATAAAATTTTTTAAAGTCGTTGCCAACCGTTGCGCGTCCATATCCAATACGACCAGACGCTTTTGTTGTTTTTTTTGAAATAGAATCGTTTCGTTCAAATATTGCAAAAAACGATGAATAACAATACCTTTTGCCTTCGAGTGTAGCCAATAACCCGCCGTTTCATCGTCGGGCAATAGGGCGAAAGCATCCGTCGGTATGGCATCTTCGAGGGCTAAATCCAAGGCGACAATATCTGCCCAATGGCGATACGGTTCAATAAAATCATAGACCATTGGGGGGCGATTGTACCTATCCACGTGCAGGATACCCAAAGCGGGGTCAATACCCACTTTGACCAACGCCAATTCCACTTGGGCGTAGAGCATACCGTATAAATAATTGAGCACACAGTTAAAAAAATCGCGCGCGGGTTGATAGCTGCGGGCATCAAAACGCCATTTATCAGTCGGCATCACAGAAGCCAAAAAGCGAAAATAATGGCGCGAAGCAGTGGCTTCATACGCCCGATAGTCTTGAGCGATGCGCTTATAATCGGTATCCGTGATAACATATCGGCTCAGTTTTTTAGCCAACCCGTCTAAAGTGGACAGGTTACGCCCTAAGCGTTTTTGGGCATTGTCGTCCAATATATGCGGATATGTAGCTGCCACATGGCGCATCACAAGTTGTTGATTGTCAATTTTTTGTGCCAATGTTTGCGCCATCCATATCCACCCCTCAGTGCTTTCGGCAAAGCGCATTTGATTGCGCCGAATAGTCGCAATAGACCCAAAACGCCCCGACCACACCTGCCCCATCGCTTGCCCCAAATAGTTGAGCAACACAATCGGAATGCCCTTATCCAAAGCCAACATCATGGCATCTGAAGTAGCACTGACCCCCTCCGTCAAAAAGATGACATCCACATCATCGGTAGCAAAAGATTGCGGCGGATTGAATTTAGGCGTGATTTGAAATTTACCGTTTTTGATGTTCAGGAACGCACCGTAGCTATCGAGGTAAAGTTGCATAGGTTGTATGTAAAGTGGACTTATTCAAATATGATTTGTAAATATAATATAAATAAATATTTAATTTGTTAATGAAATGATAACAATAGATAATACCCCTTTGAATACCCAAAAATTGTCCTACATTTAACACAATTCCAGTTATTCTCACTATTAAATTTATTTCTCATATTGAAGGTATTTTTGTCATGTTGAGCGCAGCGAAAACATCTGAATTATCAGAAACATAAGCAATTTTACGATAAAATACTGAGGGGGGTATCAAATTCAGATGTTTTCGCTACGCTCAACATGACAAAAAAGTTTAATAGCGAGAACAGCTAACTGTCTATTGCACATATTATAAAAAAAGTAGGATATATCTCATCAGTCGTATATTTGTTAATAATATCCCAAAGTTAGAAATTAATGTCCCTAACATTTGGTGTATTGAAATAATGTTTTGTTATTTGCAGCCGAAACGAATTCAGCAGCCATAAAAATTAACCAAACCCAATCCCCATCTATGCGCCAGATACGAATATTAGAAGTAGCATTTGACACAGAAATTCAGCCCTATCAGTTGCCCCAATTTCGGGGAGCAATCGCCCACAAAGCGGGCTTGGAACACGACCTATTTCATAACCACGACAATGAGAACGGCGGTTTTTACAACCGCTATCCCTTAATACAGTACAAACTCGATACCCACAAAGGGCAGATGCGCCCCATGCTTTTGTGCCTTGAAGAGGGCATAGAAGAAGCCCACCATTTTTTCAGTCAGCCCGATTGGTCGGTCAGTTTGAATGGCACACAACACACGCTGCGGGTTGCACGGCTCAATGTGAATAAATATACCCTCAACGTCTGGCAACGCTCTTTCAGCTACCGCATCCACAAATGGCAACCTTTCAATGGCGAGAACTACGATAAGTACAAAATACTGAGGGGGGTAGCCGAAAAATTCCATTTCCTTGAGACCCTACTCAAAACCCAAATCCACTCTTTCGCCAAAGGTGTCGGTTGGGACATCGAACAAGATATTGACCTCCAAATCACAGACTTGGTAAAGCAAGAATGGATGGAATTTAAACACCATCAAAAAGTCTTGGCTTTTACACTTGATTTTCAAAGCAATGTGTCGTTGCCTAATTTTATTGGGGTCGGTAAGGGGGTTAGTAGAGGGTTTGGGGTGGTGCGGAGCGCGCGATAAATATTCATAGACAATCAAATCTGAAAACGTGAAAATAAATTATATCCAAGCATTAAAATCTATTTGTGTTCAGTTAGGATTACTTGAAGGTGAAACGACTGTTGATATTGGTTTGCTTGAAAAAGCGGCTAATTGGGCATTGAATACTGAGGGGTATCAGTTAAAGCAATATCAACCTGCGGCTTTACAGCCAGTTTTAGAGACGCTTAAATGGGGGAAATCTTCATCTTATATTAACCCTTTAAGTCTCAAATTGTCAAAAGATGTATTCCCTTCACATGATATACCTTCTGGAATTGAATTGAATAACCAATTAACAGCATTGAAGGAAGCTTTAAAAAACTATGAAAATGAAGGTGGTTTATTACTAAATATCCTATCAGTTCACACGTCTTGTTTAGCAGTCAATGATAAGTATTCAGATTTAACACTTTATGACTTTATTAAAATAACAACTGGTATTGCGCTTTGCTTGGAAGAAAAAAATGATAAAATAAGAATTGTTGCTGGAAGTGTTTCTGGCATACAGACTTTTCTTTATGATATTATTTCTAAAAACGCGGCTAAGTTATTAAAAGGGCGTTCATTTTATGTTCAATTGGTAACAGATGGTTTGATGGAAAGAGTATTGACCGAATGCGAATTGTCTGATTGTCATGTTATCTATGCTTCGGGCGGTAATTTCTTTGTGTTGATGCCAGATACTGAGGGGGCAGTTCAAAAATTTGATGCTTTGGTAAAGAAAGCAACTGAACAAATATTTGAAACACATCGCTTTAATTTATTTCTTGAAATGATTAGAAGCGAAGCATTAGATATAAATATTGATTTGGGAAAAGAATGGAATAAAGTATTTGATAAATTAAATCAAGCCAAAAACCAACGCTTAGGTAATAATCCTAAATTAATGAAAACCTTTTTAAATCCGCTTGAGTTAGGTGGCATTAATGATAAAGACCCTGTAACAAATGAAGAAATTAGAGATACCGATAAATTTGAGCGATGGAATAAAGGAGAAGCCGATGAAATTAAAGTTTTAGCAACAACTGAACAACAAATGCAACTGGGGCGACATCTTGCCCGCGCTAATTTTTGGAGTATAACGCAATCTGAGTTAACCCTTAGAAGTGCCGTTGATGATTATTCTATCAAAGACCCATTCGATAATTATCATTATTTCTCAAAAAATGATCCTCAAGACTTGTCTGGTGGTGACTTTAAAGAATATAAGCATATCAATCAAATATCTATCAATAACAATTGGCTTTTGTATGGGGGCAATAAATATCCACTTTTTTCAAGAGAAGATGCTTTAAAACTCAATGACCCAAAACTTGAAGGATATGCTAAACCTTATGAATATCTAATTGGAGGAAATGAATTAACACGATTGGGTATTTTAAGAATGGACGTTGATGGTTTGGGTGCGATATTCAGTGAAGGTATCGGGCAAATAGTTGATGATAAATATAAACTCAATTTTGTTCGATACGCTACGGCAAGTAGAAGCCTTGACTTTTTTTTCAAGGGGTATTTGAATGAGATAAGAAAAGAGAAAAATACTGAGGGGGTGAGCTTTGAAGAAACAACGGTCATTATTTATTCGGGTGGAGATGACTTATTTGTTGTTGGCAAATGGGATGATGTTTTAACAATGGCGCAACGGATAAATGAAGATTTTAAAAAATGGTCATGTAATAATCTATGTATTTCTGGAGGATTAGCCATTTTGCCTGCAAAGTTCCCTGTCATGCAAGGTGCTAAAATTGCCGAATATGCCGAGAAAGAGGCAAAAAAACGTAAGAATAGACGAAAAAAAGAAGATGCTAATTCTTTTTACCTTTTTGATAAAGCCTTAAAATGGGATACTGAATTTAAAATTGTAAAAGACCTCTTTGATGAGCTATTGCCCTATTTTTTGAAGACTGATGATAATTTTAAACTATCTCAATCCTATATCACAAAAATAAATATTCATGCAGAAGCGCAAAAAGCGTATTGTTATGATAAGCCTAAAAACAGAGTGAAAACACCTGTATGGCGTTGGCAGATGGCTTACGATTTTTCGAAATATAGAGACACAATAAAAGGTAATGCCAAAGAACTTGTTAGTCGCATAATGACAGATGCTTTTGCAAATACGCATAAAGGAGAAACGATTGAAAGCAAGTATTCCTATTTGGAATTACTTCAAGTTGCAGCTCGTTGGGTTGAATTAGAATTAAGAACAAAAGAAAAATATTAAAATGTAACGATATGAATATTAATGAATTTAAAACTGATTGGATTAGCACTGGCATTGACGATAAAACTGTTGTCTTTGCGGAAAGTCTCGGTAAACACCTTTGCGATATTACACCCGACAATCGTGTGGGGCGTATGGCTATGACGACTACCCAAATTCGCAACGTGTTCGGAGAAGTTAAGCGCATTCAAGCAAGAATGCAAGCCAACAGCTACGATAGTGAAAGACCTTCTTTTCTTCTTTTAAGACCTAAGATGGCTTACGCAGAAGCAAGAGTATTGGCGAAAAGTGGTCGGTCACGCATCACAGACTTTAGGGTAATCATGGACAAGGCGCATATTGCTGTTAAGTCCGAAGATAGTTTCAAAAATTTTGTTAATTTTTTTGAAGCTGTTTTAGCTTATCATAAGTTTTATGGAGGGCGTGATTAATATTTAATTTCTTTAAATCTGAAAATTTTAACAATGAATTATCTATTAAATAAGAAAATAATCATAAAAGGCATAATCAAAGCCGAAACAGGTTTGGCTATTGGTGGGTCAAATTCTGCAATGAGTATCGGTGGCGTTGATAAAGGCGTTATTCGTAATGTCGCAACTGGCGAACCGTATATACCCGGTAGTACTATCAAAGGAAAGATGCGCTCTTTGCTTGAAATGCGTTTGGGTGAAGTAGGCGATAAAGCTATGGGTGTCGTCAAAAATGGACCTTGTGAACGCGACGGAACTCGACCCGTTAATTTATTTGGCAATGCCAGTGGTAGCGAAGGACAACGCCCTTCACGTATCATTGTGCGTGATGCTGTGCTTGATGCAGACCAAAAGAAAACGGACTTCTTTAAAAACACAGACCTTTTATTTACAGAGGTAAAAACGGAAGTCGTAATTGACCGCATTACCTCAAAAGCAATGCCTCGCCAAATGGAAAGAGTGCCAGCAGGTGCTTTATTTAGATTTGAAATAGTCCTCAATATTTTTGAGCAAGATGGCAATGAGGAACAACTAAAAAAAGACCTTTTTACGGCTTTGCAACTCGTGCAAGATGATTATATCGGTGGTAGTGGGTCACGCGGGTCTGGACAAGTCAGTTTTCATATTGATAGTGTATTTGAACGAGATTGTGAATTTTATACTGAAAAAAAGTTAGAAAGCAATAAAACTTCTGAATATAAAACGCTTTTCCCAATATGACCTTTGATATTTATAAACTCACGTTTCTGTCACCACTCCATATTTCAAAAGGCAAATTGAATAGTTATGAAAGCAGTGACACA
This sequence comes from Saprospiraceae bacterium, assembly GCA_043768285.1. Lineage (GTDB taxonomy): Bacteria > Bacteroidota > Bacteroidia > Chitinophagales > Saprospiraceae > JAAFJT01. Next base: position 6,250 of record JAYVKQ010000114.1, read on the forward strand.
ATGGTTCATTCCGATACCTTAAAGGCTGCCCTTTTTGTAACGGCAAAGCAATTGTATGGGGTAACAGTTGCCAAAGAACTGCACGATGCTATTCGGATTAGC
>JAYVKQ010000115.1:0-5044 GCA_043768285.1 Saprospiraceae bacterium
TACCAAGGTGTTGTGCCACACGTATATGACCATTCACGACATCTCTAACGGTTATCAACGGAAAAGAACGCCCATAGTAAGTCCCCGTTTTGGGGTTGATACTGAGGGGGGAAGTCGAACCATAATGCGAACCTATCATATTGGCGCAAATGATGAACTGGGTTTTAGGGTCTAAAAACTTACCTTCGCCGACTAAGCCGCCCCACCAATCGGCAGCATCTGAATTGCCTGTGAGGGCATGAAATACCCAAATGGCATTGTCTTTGGCAGCGTTGAGCTTGCCGTAAGTGTGGTAAGCGAGGTCAATTTCGGGCAATATCTCGCCACATTCCAAGGCAAAAGGTGTTTTGTCGTGGAAAATAGTTGGATTGCTTGCCAATTGCGTATTCGGTTCAGTCATAATTGTCACCCCCTCAGTATGATTCGATTTTTTTAGAATATTTTTCATGTAGTAAGAACATATATAAATTAAACTTTAGTAAGTTACACATATTAACCACAGACGACACAGATATTACTGATTTTTACTGATTTGTTTAAGATTAATTGGTAAAATCAGTAAAAATCAGTAATATCTGTGTCATCTGTGGTTAATATATGTAAGACTATTCAGTATTATTTCAATTTAGCAACGTTTGCAAAAGCCTTTTCTAAATCAGCTTTGATGTCATCAATATGCTCAATACCTACCGATATGCGCAAAAGGTTAGGTGTAACACCCGCTGCGGCTTGCTCTTCATCGCTCATTTGCTGATGCGTGGTGGCAGATGGCTGAATGATAAGCGTTTTGGCATCGCCCACATTGGCTAAGTGGCTAATCAACTCAAGGCTATCTACAAATTTTATTGCTGCTTCTTTTGTGCCTTTAAGCTCAAAACTCAACACGCCACCGAATCCACGTTTCAAGTATTTAGAAGCCGTTTCGTGGTTGGGTGAGCTTTTTAAGCCTGGATAATTTACTTTTGATACTTGTGGGTGCGTTTCGAGCCATTCTGCGACCTTTTGCGCATTTTGTACGGTTCTTTCTACCCGCAAAGAGAGCGTTTCGATGCCCTGTATCAAAGCCCATGCGTTGAATGGCGATAGCGAAGGACCCCAATCGCGCAAACCTTCTACACGCGCCCGAATGATAAATTGAATATTACCAAACGGACCACCTACACCAAATACGCTCGAAAACACCAAGCCATGATACCCCTCCGATGGTTCGCTGAATTGTGGAAATTTGCCATTGCCCCAGTTGTAGTTGCCGCCATCCACGATAACGCCGCCGATGCTTGTTCCATGTCCACCAATCCATTTTGTGGCAGATTCGACCACAATATTGGCTCCATGTTCGAGCGGGCGAAACAAATAGCCTCCTGCGCCGAATGTATTATCCACGATAAGCGGAATATCGTGCTTTTTAGCAACCGCAGCAATGGCTTCAAAATCAGGTACAATGAAAGATGGGTTGGCAATAGTTTCTAAATATATGGCTTTCGTGTTTTTATCAATCAGGTTTTCATAATCACTCGCTTTTTCGCCAGCCGTAAATCGGGCTTCTACGCCGATGCGCTTGAATTGTACTTTAAATTGGTTGTATGTGCCGCCATATAGGTTGGCTGTGCTGATAAAATTATCGCCTACTTGTAGGATATTATTAAGCGCAATAAACTGCGCTGCTTGACCCGATGCCACTGCTAATGCCGCCACACCGCCTTCCAAAGCAGCGATACGTTTTTCAAAAACATCAGTTGTGGGGTTCATAATACGGGTATAAATATTCCCAAACTCCTTCAAAGCAAAAAGATTTGCGCCATGTTCAGAACTATTGAACACGTAAGAAGTCGTTTGGTAGAGCGGCACTGCGCGGCTATTCGTTGCGGGGTCAGGTGCTTGTCCAGCGTGTAATTGAAGGGTTTCAAATTTAAAATTATTCGACATAACATATTGGTTTTTAATAAGTTAAAAATTATTTTTCATTAAAATATTTTAGACAAGTCAATAGAAACACAGATGACACGGATTAAACTGATTACACTATTTTTTTACATTTATTTTAAATCTTTAAAAATCCAATTTATCTGCATCCTATTATGATACCCCCTCAGTATTTTGAGACAATCGCATAGGATTATCTGACATATGGTGCGAACGCTCCATCAAGCTGAAAGCATGACTAAGGCATAGTATCGAGCATACAGAAAAGCGATAGCTGTTGCAGCAATTAGCGACAACAACAACAAGCAATAGAAAACCGAACTTGAAGAGTACGCATTTTTTCTGTTTTTATATTTCCAAATATAATTTGGCAGGAGTTGGCACCTTTTCCAAAAAGGATTTTGGCTGGTTGCCCGAGTTTCACTGAGCCTGTCTCTCCACTCGTCTGTATAAAAACAATTCTTTTTGAAGAGAATTGAATTGTGGCACAAATGTATGGTAGAAATTGTAGAACTTACAATATCTATAAAAAATAATTTTTCGTTTTAACAAAATTTTAAGAAAAAGAGATAATAACTACTCTCTTCAAAAAAAAATAATTTTTTTTTCAAAATTACTGATCCCCTTTTGCAAGTTCGGCAATACATAAGTGTTAATCAAATTTTTTCATTCTATTAAAAACAAAATCACTTATGAAAAATGCTTCGAAAATTCTCGTTACCCTTGCCGTTGTTGCATTAGGGATTACGTCTTGCAAACAAGACCGCGTTGAACCTCAGCCTACGCAATCAGACATCAAAAACCCTGTTATTGAAACGCCTCAAGAGGCTAAATTAGGAGATGTTATTTCGATGGCTACAGCCACACCTTTCAATCTTTCTGACATACCGCAAATCAATAGCGATAAGGAAGATGCGCTTGAAAAACAAAACAATCCTGCCAAAGTAAAGTCATTGGTACAATCGTATGAAAAGCGTTTCCGCGTCTATTCTTACTTGTATTGCGAAAGTAAAGGTGGAGATGATGGTTCTCGCCTCGAACCGTACGGCTTTGTACAAGTGCTACCTGTTAATTCAGCTGGAGGTATAATTGCCGCACCTCAACCACCTGGTAGTTCGTTGGTAATGAACCAAGCCAAAGATGATTTCTTCTACGTTTCGCCGGGTCAAACACGTTTTTTGAAATCCGTAGATTATATCTTGGATACGCGCTACAATACCCGTTTGATGTTCAAAGGTCACTTGGTTGATGACGATATGAACGGCGACGATGGTTATTTCCCTAACAGTGATGATGATATGGGTCGGTTAACTACTTTTGTTACACTTGCTGACATCATCAATGATTCGGACGACCATATTTACAGATGGCAACGCTATGTTAATGGCAATCAAATTATTTGGGTTAAACATAGCATTTATGTCCTTTAATCATTGCCTCTATTTGAGTATAATTTTTAGCAGCTGTTTGGAGTTATTGTTTTTTGAAAAATATTAACTCAAACAGCTGCTAAATCTTAAGATATCAAATACTATTCAATACACATTTACTTATGCACCTGTATATACCCCGATAGCTTTTGTTTTTTATCATCATTCAAGTGTATGATGTAGAAATAAGTGCCATCCATTAGCATATTATTGTCCCATAAGCCATTCCACGGGTCATCGTTGTGGTAGCCTTTTCTGCGGAATACTTCATTGCCCCATCGATTATAAACGGCGACCTCATTGTTCGGATAATTGTCAATACCTCTGATAATAAATTTATCGTTAATATTGTCGCCATTGGGCGAAAATGCGTTATAGACCACTATATCTTTACCCGCTATGACGGTCAAATAGACAACAGCCGTATCGCAACCCGCTAAATTGCAAACGATATACGTGAAAGTATCGCGCCCCCAAAATTCGCCTTTCGGAATATAGACCGCTACGCTATCTCCATTTATCATTGCTAAACCATTTTTGGGCTGCACTGATACCTCGGTTACGATAGCACCGCGCAAAGTATCATTTCTGAAAATAGGTATTAAAACAGCGCGGTTGATGTCCGTTTTTGCTATATCAAAATTGGCAACGGGTTCAAATTGCGCCGTTGTATCGCAGCCTACGGCAATGCGCACAGTCGCTGTATCGCAGCCTTTTACATTACAAACGGCATATATAACACTATCCAATCTACCGCAGAAGGTTGCATCAGGTTGATAGAAAAGTTGTTTATTCGCTTGCAAAGCCACTGTGCCACGTTTGGCAAGGCGAATTATACGCACCGAATCTGCGCCATAGAGTGAATCATTTTGCAAAATATCAATCAATATGCCTTGTTGTCTGAGCGTAAATACCGAATCGGCTACGGCAATGGGGGCAATACTCATAGCGGGGTCACAATCTACATTGATATATACTTTGGCGGTATCGCAGCCGCGTACAGTGCATATGGCATAAGTAAACGAATCGGTATCACCGCAGAAGGATGGAATAGGAACGTAAATAGCATTATTATCACCATCTAATGTCACCACACCTTTTTGCGCATTTTCGATGATATATACATCTTGTAACGGATAAGCATAGGTTGAATCGTTATTCAAAATGGCAATTGCAATTGTTCTTGCTTGCATGGTTGTGGCGTTGTCTTCTCGCGCTTTAGGCAATTTCATAAAGCGGTTCTCACAGCCAATATCAATAACAAAGAGTGCAGTAGCACAGCCATTTTTAGTACAAATGGTATATTCTACAGTATCTTTAGCGTTACAAAAATCTTGATTTGGGGCGTAAATGATGTTATTGTTTAGAATAGAAGCCGTGCCATTGGTTGGCATTTTTGAAATCGTAATTGTTTCTAAAATGCCATTCAAAATATCGTTGGCAATCACATTTTTCTCTACCGATGTATTTTTAAATGAAACGGCTTCATCGTTATTGGCAATCGGCAGCAATATATTGTCGCAGATAATATTGATATGCACATAACCCGTATCGCAACCAAATTCATTGCACATGACATACGCCAAAGTATCCGATACATTGCAGACATCGAGGGCAGGTGTGTAATCAATATGCCCAGAAGTATCGAAAGACGCTGTACCGAGCCTTGGCAAGCCCACAATACTGAGGGG
>JAYVKQ010000116.1:0-2324 GCA_043768285.1 Saprospiraceae bacterium
GGCGACCACATAAGTTTCAGGTAAATTTGCGGCAGCAAATTTTAAGTCTTCAACAATGAGGTTATAGACATTGGCGAAAGGTTCGCGGTTAATTACCTTAGATTCTTCAATCGTCAAAACCTTTGTTGTCATCGGAACATCACCGAAGTAACGCACCAAATCAAAATATGCCATAGCCCGTAGAAACTGCGCTTCGCCTTTAAATTGTCCAACTTTGGTAAACTTAAAGGGCTGTATTTTTTCTAAAAGAATATTAGCACGATAAATCTGAGTGTAGAGCGTTGACCATGTTGTTTGTATTGCGCCTGTTTGAGAGGCTGCCAAAAAGTTGCCAATATCATTAACATCGCGTTGTACGTTTACAAATGACTCCAAACCATTGTCTGCACGGACTTCTGACATCAGCCAGTTGTTTGTAGGCATCGTTCTAAGGCTGTTGTAGATAGATAAAACAGCTTGGTTGAATTGCGCTTCGCTTTGATAGAAGTCGTTTGACGTATTATTTGCCGCAGGCGAAATATCTAACAGGTCTTCTTTGCAGGAAGCAAAAAACAAAACGACCATAAAGCTGCCTAATGCGATGATATATTTTGATAATTTCATTTTTCTAATGATTTGATATTAAAAAATATTAAAATACTGAGGGGTATGCTATTCACGAGGGGACTCGAAGCCATTGCGTAAATGTGCCTTAAAACCCTGCATTAAGACCAAATGTCAAGACCTTCGCTTGTGGATAGCCACCGTAGTCACCACCCGGATCATTTAAGGCTTCAGGAGACATACCGCCAGCGTATTTGTGCCAGATTTTTAAGTTTTCGAGCGATACGTATAAGCGGAGCATGCTAAAGACTTTGGTTTTGGGTGTATTATAACCCAACGTGATGTTTTTGATACGCAAATAGTCTGAGCTATATAACCACCGGGTGTCATAGAAACTACCTGTTGAAGCATTGATACTTGGCACCCAACCATTACCTGGCTTGGCTTCTGATTGCCAACGGTCTTTCCAAATAGACATTTTATTGTATAAATAACCCATGCCAGGGCGGTCAATTGAACGACCAATCATGGAGTAAATATTACCACCTGTTTGAGCGAAAGTAACAACGCGCAAATCAAAACGACCATATGTAAAGTCATTGGTTAAGCCATATGTAAAATCAGGCATTGGTTTGCCCATAATACCACGGTCAAAAGTTGCAGAGATAATACCATCGCCATTTAAGTCAGCATATCGTGAATCCCCGACTTTCATAGTAGGTATTTTTGGATATTTTGTCAATTCGCCTTCATTCATAAATACGCCAACGTGTTGATATAACATCATTGAGTTAATTGGTGAGCCGACTTGAATGATGCTTGTCAAGTTAGTAAAACCTGTCGGAATTGGGGTATTGTCTGAACCCAGTTGAAGCACTTCGTTGCGGTTATATGAGATATTGAAGTTTGTTTTCCAAGTGAACTTAGACTTAACAATATTGCGTGTTATCAAACTCAATTCGATACCTTTGTTTTCAACTTTACCAACATTTAACCAAGTTTCTGAAAAACCTGAAACAGCCGAAACAGGTGCACGGAGCAACAAATCAGTCGTCAATTTTTTGTACGCATCAACAGAAACGATGATACGGTTTTTCAATAAACCGAAGTCTAAACCTAAGTTTGTGCTTTCTGTTTGTTCCCAACCCAAATCATTGTTTTCAATGGTTGTTGGACTGAAACCACCGATAGAAACACCATTTAAAGGATATGCTTGATTGCTCAATAATGACAATGCCGCATTGTCAGGAATACGGTTATTGCCCGTTACACCCCAACTTGCGCGGAGTTTGACATCACTAATCAATTGGCTGTTTTTCAAGAAACTTTCGTCCGAAACACGCCAAGCAGCCGAAACCGCAGGGAAAATGCCCCACCGTTTGTTTGCCCCAAATTTTGATGAACCATCACGGCGTAAACTTGTCGAAACGATATATTTGTTTTTATAGTCGTAGTTAGCACGTCCGAAATAAGACAATAAAGCTGTTGTACCGCCTTCAATGCTTGAACCAATAGCCTTAACAGAGGCTGTATTGAAAATAGGTGACCAGTCGTTGGCAAAGCCAGATGCTGTTTGAATACTTTTTTCGCCTTCTGTTAGTTCAACAGAATAACCTGCAATCGCATCAAAATTATGTGACTTATTAAACGATTTTTTGTAATTCAAAATGCCTTGAAACAAGAAACGATTGCTCCAGATTTGGTCTTTACGAGCAGTAGTGGCTGCCCCTTCTACTGTTGTTGCCCAATCCCGAATCGCCGAAGTTGGCGTAAAACGAAGG
>JAYVKQ010000117.1:0-2123 GCA_043768285.1 Saprospiraceae bacterium
GATAAAACAACCGCCCGAATAGTTAACACTGTTGTAGGTGAAGTCAATACCATCTTTTGTTTTAGAGGGATTGATGACCCATTTGATAGGTATATAGTAGTCCTTCAATAGTTCATAGACTAATCCATAGGGTTTCAAACCATTGTTAATGGTTTGAGGTGTAACACCCATATTGATTATAAACGAACCCGAATTGACCGTTTCGGTAGTTTGAGCGAAGATGTTAGTCGAGAGTAACAGAAAAAAAAACAGGACTGTTAATCCTTTTGAAACACAATGCTTTAGTTTTGTAGTTAAAATGAGTGTATGTAGCTTCATTAATTATATAGTATGTGCGTAATGGGATAAACAGAAAATGAGGGTTTTAGACTGAGGGGACGACTAAGGAAAATGATTTATTAACCTGTTGCACTTCAATATTGAATTCGCCTATTCATATTCACTTAGAACCGCCTCTGATTGCACTGATTTTCTCTAATTATAAACACTTTTATAGAAAACAATCAGTGAAAATTAGAGAAAATCAGTTCAATTAGTGGCGGTTCTAAGTGAATATCTTTATTGTTATAATTTATTTTATAGGCTATTCAAAGGTATCATTCTCCAATTTCATACCAATACTTAGGTCTTTTTTATATATAAAATTTACTTAAAATACACGAATTATAATTGTTTTTTATATAAAAACGCTTATATAATGACTGTCAATTAGATATACTGTATGATTTAATTTATATGAATTATAGTATCAATATGACTAATATCAAATATGCCCTAAAATAGTAGAAAATAGGGAGGGGGTGTTGTCAATATTGACAACACCCCCTTCCTATTCTTACCCTAAATTTAATCACAACACCCACTACCACTACAGTTCAACAAGACCCGATACCGCGTGGTACTATTCAAAGAGGAAGTATTCAATGTATTAGAAGTAGCGCCCACAATATTTTCCCACAATGCTGTCGTAGTGCTTTTTTGCCATTGCACCGTACACGTTCCTGTGGCATCTGTAATATTTGCCGTCAATGCTACTGACCCACCTTCGCAGAGCGTTGAAGAAGCTACGCTGACTTTCACTTTGGGGTCATCAACAATCTTTACAGTCGCCGCAGTAGAGTTATTTGTAGAACAATTGGTGCTTGCAGATGATACCATAAGGCGATAATATGTCGTACCCACTACATCACTCAATGGTTTGTATATCACTGCATTAGCGTTGTCTATATCTATCCAATTGATATTGTCCGCGCTGCTTTGCCATTGGTAGTGAAGGGCATAGCCACCTGTTACGGTTGCCGTCAATATTTTTGTACCTCCGACACATTCCGTAAAGCCTACGGGTTGAACACTCACTGTTATAGGGTTGGTAACTTGCACCGCAAAGGCTTTCGTAATAATACAACTATTGGCATCTGATGTGGTCACAGATATGGATTGTGTACCCATTGTTGCCCAATTCACCGTCACTGTTCTCGTGCCTTGACCCGATGCTATCGTACCACCTACAACAGTCCAATTGTAGCTCACAAAAGGCTGTGTGGTTGTATAAGTAACTGCCCCGCCACCCGTACAAACGGTGTCAATACCCGCAATATCGGGTGCTTGTGGCTTAATATCGGGATTGGTATAGCTGATACAAGGGTCAAATGACACGGCGTATTGACGATATCCCGCAGAAACGGCATTGGTTGTGCGTACACCTAAGCGTATTGTAAAAATATTATTCTGACCAGGGTAATAAAACGTAGATTTCACCTCCGAGTCTGTAGATATACTTGTGTGTTCAGTTGTAGAACCCAATACCATTGAGTACGGTGCTTCGTTGATAATACCCAATTCGGTAGGGTTATTCAATATAAAACCATTGGCGTTGATATGCCCATGTATTTCTCTATAATTGCTATTACCATCAACATCATATGACGTTACCCGCGAAGAACTCGGTAAATTAGTGGGCGTTTGCGTGCCAGCTGCCACAACCGTAATTGTCCAATCCAAGTAACTATCCTGCCCCGCAATATAATTCCAATTGATTTCGGGACACCAATCATCAACATTCACCGCTGTATTATCAATAGCATTTATGCCATTTGAATTAACGGCTTTTGTAATTTCTACTA
>JAYVKQ010000118.1:0-2537 GCA_043768285.1 Saprospiraceae bacterium
TATTCGGCATTTTATTAATTTTGTATTGGAATAGAGGCGGGAGAATTGGTATAGATTAAGGTTATAATTCTATGAAAAATACTGAGGGGTAGTATGTTGAAGGGGTGACTCGAAGTCTAATGTCGTCAACTTATAGTGAAAATCATGTTTAGTGCGCAGGTTTAGTAAACTGAATTTTAATTTTTTTTCAAAAAAATTAAAATTCAGTTTACTAAACCTTTGTCAAGCAATGCAACTCGGCAAATTTAACACATTGCTTTCGCCCTAAGTTGACGACATTAGACTTCAAGTCACCCCGTCAATAATATCAATAGACATAAAAGTAAAAATATGCTCGGTTCTACAGATTTGATATACGGTACAGTTTTCATTATCATTAATATTTTTTGTTATAGATTAGCATATGTCTTTTATAAAAAGAACAATATGCTTTTGCCTTGTATTGTATCATTTTGGGCGGCTTTTTGCTCCGTTTATGGTGCATAACTGACCCTTTTTTGCACGATTGGGATGAACGATACCATGCGTTAGTGGCTAAAAATCTGATACAAAATCCCTTAAAACCGACCTTATATATTGACCCTATCCTCAATTACGATTTTAGACAATGGGCACTCAACCACGTTTGGCTACATAAACAGCCGCTTTCCCTTTGGCTCATATCCCTTAGTATTCACACGTTTGGCAACCATGAATGGGTAGTCCGATTGCCTGCACTTATACTATCAACATTGTCTATTTTACTGACCTATCGCATTGCGCTACATTTCACAGAAACCAAGCAAAAGGCATTGTTGGTGGCGTTTTTTCAAGCGATAAATGGGTATGTTATCGAAATTGGAACGGGGCGTAGCGCGACTGACCATGTTGATACTGTTTTCTTTTTCTTTATTGAATTAGCCATTTTGTGTATCGTCTTGCACCGAGAGCGACAGAGGCATATTTTCATTATTTTGACTGGCGTGGCATTGGGTCTTTCTTTTTTGACAAAATCGTTTCCCGCCTTGATTGTGGTTTTGATATATGGCATTTTGAATATCAGAGACAAACCCTATAAAACGCTTATAATCAACGTGTTGTGGATAGTAGGCATAGCCAGTTTAATATATGCACCGTGGCAATTTTATATTTTTAAAAATTTTCCACAAGAAGCCCAATATGAAAATCAATACAATTTAGAACACCTTTTTACTGCCTTAGAAGGGCAATCGGGCGCGTGGTGGTTTTATATAGACTATGCGCGGCGGGTGTGGAATGAGTTGATATTTGGCGTTTTTACATGGTTTTTGATATACTTATATTATCATAAAAATAACCTAAAACTATGGGCGTTGTTTGCTTGGATAGTCGTACCATATGCCTTTTTCTCGATGGTGGTGACTAAAATGTGGGGCTATGTGCTATTCACTGCGCCCGCTATTTTTATGATTGAGGCGTTATGCGTTTGGCATATTGCATATCATTATACCAAATTTTATAGATGGCGACAAGCATTAATATACATTTTTATCCTTTTGACCATCCGTTATTGCTACGAAAGAGTGTTCCCTTTTCCAACTGAAAACTACACTAAACAAGTGCAATTCGCCCAAAATGTGAAAGATTTATCAAAACAGCTATCTAAAACCGAGAAAAATGTTATTTTTGGGGTAGAAAATTACGTGGCGTGTATGTTTTATCATAATGGTACAGCGGCATATCCTTTCGTACCAGAACAGACTGTTTTAGATAGTTTGAAACAGGAAAAATATCATATTATTGTTGTTAGAAATTAACCACAGATAACAGGGATTAAGTAACGACTAAATAATTAGTTGGTCGAATTGATAAACGTAAATCCCGAAGGGATTGAACATGAATAGACAATAAATGAGTAAGTACAACAACTCCGAAGGAGTTGAATGTGAATAGCTAAGTAATTGATATTCAACTCCTTCGGAGTTGTTGTATCATTTTACTTATTGTCTATTCATATTCAATCCTTTCAGGATTTCTGACGACCTTATTATTTATATATTACTTACCCCCTGTCATCTGTGGTTTAAAATAATAGTTATACAATGACCGAAGAAAAGAAAAAAGGCTCAACGCGCCGCACGTTTCTCAAGCGCAGCGCAATTGTTTTGGGTGGCACTGTTGTAGCGACCTACTTGGGGCGTTCACCCATTCGCCGCTTCATTGCTCAAAATGCGGAAGCAACGGATTTGCCTTCTATTATCAATAATTTCAAGCCCGATTTTTGGTTTTCGGTACTGCCCGATAATACTATTTTGATGAAATCACCCAAAATTGAGATGGGGCAAGGCATCTTCACGGGCTTTGCACAATTGGCTGCCGAGGAGTTGGAAATGCCCTACGAGCGCATACGGGTGGAACATCACAGCACTGGAAGCGGCGTTGTGGACGCGCTCGGCACAGGCGGTAGCAACTCCACTTTGAGCTTATATGAACCTATCAGAGAAGTAGCCGCCACGATGCGCGAAATGCTGAAAATTGCCGCCGCTAAAATATGGAACGTACCCGTTGAAAAGGTGCAA
>JAYVKQ010000119.1:0-6398 GCA_043768285.1 Saprospiraceae bacterium
AGTACGTCTTGATATAGCGGCGAATTGGCTTCATATTGATTGCTGCCATGCACGATATAGAGGTCGTTATCGCCATCATTATCGGCATCAAAAAGGAGCGTGCCGAGTTCTTCTTCTTTCTTTTCCGCATCCGTTTTATAGGCGGCTGATTTGGTAACAAAACGCCCGTCTTTGGTCTGAATAAACCATGTGCCGTCCATTTTTGCCGCCGCACCTACGTATATATCGTCCAAAAAATCGCCATTCACATCTGCCACCGCCAGCGAAGGTCCATATTGCGAAAACTTATGCGGCAGCGTTCTTTGTATATTAAAATCTATATAATCACTGTCGCGGTGCATATATGCCAAACCAAGCGTTGTAGGATTTATAGGATTGAAAAAAGACGTATTGGAAGCCGCAAAATACTGAGGGGGTATGCTTGAATTGTATTTTAAAATATTAACTTCTCCGGTCTTTATATCCTTATACACTTCCGTTTTGCCGCCTTGCCAAACCACTTTTACGCTATCCATTTTTTCAATATCGCCCATACCAAAATGGATAATATTTTCAGAAGAAGAAATATAGCCCCTTGCCGAAGTCACTTGCGCAACTTGTTGGTTTTCAGCAAAATATGCCGTTATCGTTGCGCCATAAGCGTCTATATTTTGAGCATCGCCTACTAATTTTATGCGGCAATAGCGGGTTTTGGTAGGTGCTTCATTCCATGTATTTTTAAAGACAAAAGCTTTGTCATTTATATTATTGGTAATTAAATCTAAGTCACCATCATTGTCTAAATCAGCCGTTGCTGCGCCGTTCGTAAAGCTCGATAATTGAACGCCCCACTCTTTTGATACATCTTTAAAATGCAAATCGCCTTCATTTTTAAACATAAATTTAGGCACTTTTATCTGTGGAATAAGGCTTTGCAAATCCATATTTGCCATCAAATTGCTCACGCCACCGCGAAATGCACCAAAATCATGGTCGGTCACATCGCGCGGAAAACCATTGGTGACGAATATATCTCGATGCCCATCATTATCAAAATCTGCCATCAAAGGTGTCCAACTCCATTCTGTTTCCTGCACATCGCCCATGAAAGATACATCACTGAACACAGGCAAACCCGTTTCGGGATTGATGCCTCTGTTGAGTTGTAGTATGTTGCGCGAATATTGATATTCGTAGCCATATGCCTCATTATTGATGTATCCATTATAGTTATTACCGTTCAAAAACAGCTTTTTACGCTTATTATGGTACGGCAACATTTCAGTTGTAAAAAAATCTAATTGCCCATCATTGTTAATATCGGCCACATCGCTACCCATTGCCGAAGCCGCTTGGTGCTTGAATATCTGCGCCACTTCATTTTTAAAAGTCCCATTTTTTTGATTGATATAAATCAAATCATTGGTGACATAATCATTTGCCACGTATATATCGAGCCAGCCATCTTGATTAAAATCGGTTATCAAACTACTGTGGCTATATCCGTCCCATTTGATACCCGCTTGTAGCGATATATCTGTAAAAACAGGGTGGTTGAGTGTTGCGTTCCAATCATTGCGAAACAGTTTATCTCGATTAGGCGAACTACCATCGGTCAATTTTTTAAAATATTGGTTCGGATAAGGCGTGTCCATATAATTGACGGCAATAAAAAGGTCTAAATCGCCATCATTATCGTAGTCAAAAAACTGGGCATTGGAGGAATGGGTCGTGTCAGCTATACCATATTCAGCAGCCATATTTTGGAACTTTGGTTGCCCCCCCTCAGTATTTCCAAGGTTTATATAGAGAAAATTTTGCCTCAATCGTGGATTGTTCAAAAAGGTATTGCAGACGTAAATATCCGTTTTGCCATCGGCATTAATATCAAGGAGATTGATACCCGATGACCATTGCCCCTCCGTTTTTTGCACACCCGCTTGCGCCGTAATATCTTCAAATTTGAGATTACCCTTGTTCAGATACAAGCGATTATCTACTTGGTTGCCCGAAAAAAATACGTCTTGCAAGCCGTCACCGTTTAGGTCGCCAATAGCCACGCCGCCGCCGTTGTAAACAAACTCAGTTGTGAGAATATTCAGCGTATCATTTTCAGTGATTTTATTGTTAAAATCAATACCCGTTTGCTTGCTGTCGAGGGCGACAAATAGGGTTTTCTCTTTATTGCAAGCGATGCACGAGGTCAATAATAGGAAGGCGAATAGAATTTGTTTCATAGAGGTAAAAATAGGGGAAAAAGTGTTATTCGCCAAGTATAATTTTTTTTATTAAACACATAGGCATATAGAACACATAGAATATATTTATAATCAACTTAAAATCAATTTTTTGTGAAAAAACACAATGTACTCTCATCAATTTCACATCTAACGGCAAGGTTGATTGGTTCTAAACCCGAAGGGTTTCAATATGAATAACCCCCCAATTGTATTGGGGGAATGGATGCCCGAAGTAACATCCTATAACCCCGAATGGGTTGAATGTGTGGTGCATTTATTCAATCCTTTCAGGATTGCAAACCACATTACTGCACTGTTTCCCCGAATTTCATTCGGGGTTATTCATATTAAAACCCTTCGGGTTTAGAACCAACCACCCATACATAAGGGGCTTTTCAACACATTATTCTCGAATTTTGATTAAAAAAAATAATAAACAGATGTTTTTAATAAAAAATATACGTAATTCGTGTTTTCAAAAACAAAGCTATATGAACCAATTACACACGCTCGATTATATCGTTTTTCTCATCTATTTCGCAGCTGTATCAGGCTATGGCTATTGGATATACCAACGCAAAAAATCTAAGGAAACCAATACCAAAGATTTTTTCCTCGCCGAAGGTGCTTTAACGTGGTGGGCAATCGGTGCATCGTTGATTGCGTCCAATATATCGGCAGAACATTTTATTGGTATGTCGGGGTCGGGTTTTGCAATGGGTTTGGCTATATCGTCCTATGAATGGATGTCGGCAGCCACACTCATTATTGTAGCCATTTTCTTCGTGCCGATGTATCTTAAAAATAAGATATACACCATGCCGCAATTCCTGTCGCAACGGTATAATGATACGGTGGCAACCATAATGGCGGTATTTTGGCTTTTATTGTACGTGTTTGTCAATCTCACGTCCATTTTATATTTGGGCGCATTGGCTATTGAGGGCGTGTCGGGCATACCTTTTATATATGCCATGTTTGGTTTGGCGGCGTTTGCGATATTCATCACATTGGGCGGTATGAAAGTGATTGGCTATACCGATATAGTGCAAGTCGTAGTGTTAATATTTGGCGGTTTGGTTGTGACGTATTTAGCTTTAAATATGGTTGCAGAACGCTTTGGCGGCACGGGCATACTGAGGGGTCTGTCCGAATTGCGCGTACAAGCCGATGACCATTTTCACATGATTTTTGCAGAAGGGCATCAATATTATGACAAAATGCCAGGGTTTGCTATCCTTTTTGGGGGTATGTGGATAAACAACCTCAACTATTGGGGTTGCAATCAATACATCATTCAGCGCGTATTGGGTGCGGATATGAAGACGGCACGCAATGGTATTCTGTTCGCCGCTTTTCTAAAATTATTGATACCCATTATCAGCGTACTACCAGGTATAGCGATGTATGTATTATATAAAAATGGTATGTTTCAACAAGAGATGCTCAATACTGAGGGGATGCTCAAACCCGATAATGCGTACCCTTCGTTGATGAACCTATTGCCTGTGGGTATAAAAGGCTTGTCATTTGCAGCTTTGACGGCTGCCGTTGTCGCTTCATTGGCGGGGAAATGCAACAGTATTTCGACTATTTTTAGTTTAGATATTTATAAAAAATTCTTTAATAAAACGGCTTCCGAAACCCATACGGTGAAGGTGGGCAGATGGGCAGTAGCCATTTCATTTGCACTGGCTTTGTGCGTCACGCCGCAATTGAAACAATTAGACCAAGCCTACCAATTTGTTCAAGAATACTCAAATTACTTAACCCCGGGTGCATTTGCGCTATTTTTCTTAGGTCTTTTTTGGAAACGCACGACCTCAGCGGCAGCCATTGTCGCCGCCGCCGTGTCAATTCCCTTAGTGATTGCTTTTAAGGAAATACCCGCGAAACCGATGCCTTTTTTAAATATAACAATGTGGTGTTTTTTAATATTAGTCGCTTTAATGGTCGTCATTTCGTTGGCAGATAGCCGCAGCAAAGACAACCCAAAAGGATTGGTGGTGGATACCAACGACTTTAAAGTAACCCAGCAATTTACGGTCATTTCAATATTGATAGTGGGGGTTTTGGTAGCGTTATATACTGTGTTTTATTAATGTAAAAGTAAGTTCGGGGAACTTTTAAAGTTCCTCGAACTTAACTGTATTCTCGAGTAGTGGTTTAGGAAACTGATTTTGAATGATATATGATTTTTTTGAAAAAAATCAAATATCATTCAAAATCAGTTTCC
This sequence comes from Saprospiraceae bacterium, assembly GCA_043768285.1. GTDB lineage: Bacteria > Bacteroidota > Bacteroidia > Chitinophagales > Saprospiraceae > JAAFJT01. The sequence goes on from JAYVKQ010000119.1 coordinate 4,456, forward strand.
TAAACCGCATTGACCGCAATCACTTCACCGAACATAATCCGATGCCCATCAATGGTGCAAACAGCAAACTCGCGTTGCCCCCAGGGTTTATCCTCCGGTTTAGAGAGTATGTCTATCTCTTTTTTGCTGTATTCAGCATAAAGAGCATCCACATTTTTGACATCAATGTAGGCATAATAGGAGTGGTTTCTGGTCTCGTGGGCTGACCTATCGTCGGGACATTCGCCGAGCATGACGATGAATTTGCCGCGATATAGCAATTGCCACCCGCCTTCTTTCCAATGGGTTTTAAAGCCTAATTGGTCTTCATAAAACTGGGCAGATTTTGCTAAATTTTTGACGGCTAACACGTAGCGCGTTCCAGTGATTTGTGGTTTTTTCATTTAATTGATAAGCATTTTAAATTTTTGTGTTCTTGAAAAATCGTATTTTGATATGATATATTGGGGGGGAAGTTAATTTGTATGTCAGTACATAAAGCTAATTAAAAAGCAAAAATAGTTAATTTATAACTGCCTTGAAATAGCAAAAGTCAAAATTTTTAGCGTTTGGACAAAATTTTACACTATTTTAGCTCTTTTACCTTTGATAAATAGAATTTACCTTATATTTAACCTTATCAAACACCTCCTCCCGATTTCCTCGGGACAGGTCAGTATTTTAACCAGCTTTTTCACCTATCTATAAAACTATTATGACTACACGCCGCGATTTTCTAAAAAAATTGACCGCTTCCTCCATCGTTTTACCATTGATGCAGGAGATGCCCCCCTCAGTATTGACAGCTAAAAATGACGCTGCCGCGCCTGTGTTGCGCGTTGCTTTTTGTGGCTTGGGCAGCTATGCCAGACGATGCGCCGATGCCATTAAAGATTGCCCCAACGTGAAAGTAACGGGTGTTATATCAGGTACGCCTTCAAAAATAGAGGATTGGGTAACAAAATATGGTGTGCCTAAAGAAAATTGCTATTCCTACGACACTTTTGATAAAATAAAAGACAATCCGAATATAGATGCCGTCTATGTCACGTCACCAAACGCGCTGCACCATCCGCATACATTAAAAATAGCCAAAGCGGGTAAGCACGTTATTTGTGAAAAGCCGATGTCCGTAACGGTGAAAGAAGCGGAGGAAATGATAGCCGCTTGCAAAGCCGCTAATGTCAAACTATTTATTGGCTATCGTCTTCATTTTGAACCTTTTACGAAAGAAGCTATCCGCATGAGGACTTCGGGCGAATTGGGTAAAATCATGTTCGTAGATGCTACCACAGGTTTCAAAATAGGCGACCCAACCCAATGGCGTTTGAAAAAAGCATTGGCTGGCGGTGGGGCGATGATGGACGTGGGTGTTTATTGTATCAACGCTGCACGATACGGTACGGGCGAAGAACCGATATGGGTGCAAGCCCAAGAACTCAAAACAGATATGGTCAAATTCAAGGAAGTTGATGAAACCATTACTTGGCAAATGGGTTTTCCAAGTGGCGTTGTTGCCAATTGCGCAACCACGTATAATTTTAATGGTTTTGAACGCTTGCATATATCAGGCGAAAAGAATTTCTGTGAACTTTCTCCTGCTTATGGTTATGGTCCACTCAAGGGGCGCACTAAAGATGGGGCTATCAATCAACCCGTCGTAACGCATCAAACCTATCAAATGAATGGCATGGCAGAGTGTATTTTGAACAATACACCGCACCCGAATTGCGATGGTGCTGAGGGTTTGAAAGATATGAAGATTATTGATGCGATATATAAGTCTATTGCGAAGGGGGGGAAAAGGGTGATGGTGAAATATTAGCACCCCTCAGTATTTTTCATTTAAAAAACACTATTTTTGTAAAAAAGATTGGCATGGCTAAGAAAAAAATAAACTATACCGAAGGACAATTGATTGATATTTTCAAGCTCAATCGTATTGTCGAATATCAAACTGAACG
>JAYVKQ010000120.1:0-4431 GCA_043768285.1 Saprospiraceae bacterium
GAAGATGTACAGATACCCGCCTTAATGCAAGCAGATATAGAGCAATACGCCCAATACGAAGAAGTCGCCTAAGTAAATCACCCACCATAAGGATTATAAAAAAAGCCTTGACTGTTGAAACGGTCAAGGCTTTTTTAGTTTTTACTACCCAATTTTGCTGCGTTCAGCCACCAAATAGTTAAAATATTTGAGGGTCAAATCAGAAGAGTAGCTTTCAGCGTGGATAATTTCATCAAATTGAGTGAATAAACGCCCATCAGATGCACTATTTGACGGGTCAATATCCTTTTGAGGAAAATCCATTGTTTTTAGTACCAATTGAAGTAGTGCATAATTACCCGTTAAGCTGCCTTTGGTCTTTGTCATATCCGACCATTGATAACTTAACTTATTGGCTTTTACTTCAATGTCCAACAATGCAAGCAATTCCTCATGCGTAAACCGCAGAGGACGAAGATTTAAATTATTCATTTTGAATTTTTTTTTGTAACGGGTAGCCTAAGTTATGTATGGCTGCCCGTTTTTTTTGTTAAAAAATAAAATTTACAGCGTAAATATAATCATAATTAATTAACAATCAAACAATTACGTATAACATGGAAAACAAATTAACGGTTATCGCTTTTTTAGAAGCAATCAAAAAAAATCAAATAGACGGTTGGGTAACTGCGGGTATCGGACGATTGCACACCTATTTACACCCCCTCAAATGCTACATTGGGAAAACGTGTGGCTTAAATGAATGGCAAACCAATTATTATTTTAGAAAATTGGTGCAAGAGGGTTCAATCGAATATGATAAACCCAATCAACGGTTTAGGGTTGCATAAAAAATAAAAACAGCCTTGACCATCACGGAGATAATCAAGGCTTGGGTATTTCAGAAACCACCCCCTCAGTATTGACACCACATGAGGGGGCATTTTTTCACAAAAATAACGGTCAAAAGTAATGAAAGATTTACAAAAACAGTTGCACGACACTGAAATTAAATTGGAACTGTGGCGCGGTCTCCTGCACGATGAAGGCAAGCACCCCAACGAAGGCACAATAGAAGCAGTGTTGCAACTTGAAAATGAACAACGGCTTATTTTGAAAAAAATACAGAGGGCAAAGAAGCTGCACACCACAGAGCCAGCCAATAGAACCCCATCCGTAGCACCTCAAAATACTGAGGGGGGGTCACTTATTGACGGCGAAGCCTTAACGGTTAGCTTCATTGGGGTATTGCTCGTAGCTGCCTTATTCCGCAGAAGGGATACCCCTACCCCGCCAGAGCCACCAACACAATTAAAGCTGGTGCATACAGAGCCAGAGCCGAAAGGCATTGAGATGAATATATTTGGAATGTCCGTTACATTTTTTAAGTCAGAAAAAGATTTTGCTAACTCTTAAACCACCACACACACAATGAGCGCAGCGCAATCTATCAACACATTTGAATTGCCCACTACGGGCGATGCACTCGCGGCATGGTACAAAAGAGACTTTGCAGCCATGCAGAAGCAATACAGGCGGCTACTGGGCAAGTCGTTGCAAGCTGCGGACATTACACCCCTGCAATTGGCAGAGGTCGCCAATGTCTGTTATCCGATTGACCCCCTCAGTATTGCATTGAAAAATACCTTGTCCGCTTGCGGACATTTAGCAGACATTAGCGGACATAGCGGACAAGCGGCGGACAAAGGTAGCGGACATTTAATTGTCCGCTACGCAGACATAGCGGACAAGCGGACAACGGACGGCGGACAGAATTTGTCCGATAGCGGACAAGCGGACAACATGCGGACATTGCAGACAGAAGCGGACAACCTACGCAACGCATTGAATGACAAAGATTTAAGCCATCAAGAAAAAATACAAGCGTATGAAACTGAATTAAAAAATACACGCTTAGAACTTAAAAAAATGGCTATTGAGCGTGACGATTTTGAAGTAAAGTGTCAAAAGTATCAACGGACATTAGAAAACTATCAAGCGGACAATAGCGGACATTCGGACATTACCAAAATGCTGCGGACAAATTACGAAACGGCATTGTCCGAACTATCCCAACTCCAACGGGTACACGCGGACATAGAAGCGGACAACGGCAAACTTGCGGACAAGCTGCGGACATTGAAATTAGAAGCGGACAAGACAACCACAACACTAACGGACAACATTAATGCGCTGCGGACAGAAGCGGACAACCTGCGGACAACTATCCATAACTTAGAAACGGACTTGGCAAATGCCCGTAAGCGGTTCAGCTTCAAATTCAAGCAACTCTGGAACGCTGAGTTAGAACTCATCAACATTGCCAGCAACGCCCTGGCATTGTACGGCTTTTGGATACTGTTTGAGTACGTGGGTATTTTATTCGTGTTGATACTGATTTTGTTTTTCAAAAACACCATCAAGACCGTCAAGAGCCGCAAGGATAGAGCCATTGCGTTAGGTATGAACTTGGCTATTTTTATTGAGTTTGTGTATGGCATTTTTCATTACACCACCTTCTTTAATATTTTAGAACCCATGACGGATAAACTCATTGTGCCATATCCTGGTCTATTGGCTTTTTTTCTTGCTGCCGTCTTATCGGGGTTCTCAATTGCAGCTTTAAAGCAGCAACAGAATTTATCTTGACATTTTGTCTTAACAACATATCCTCCGCAAGTGGTTCGCGTCACCACATGAAACTGACTGCAATTATATTGTAAAAGTGGATTAAACCAATATCAAACGGGGTTGTGCGGAGGTAAAATATTGTGATGTAAGTATTCAGGTTTTAGGGGTAGCGGTTAAGCCACTTTTAACCGCGCCCTATTTTTTCACTTTAAACAATCAATTTATTATGCAGAAGTATGATACTTACAAAGAATACAGTAACGAAGAAACATACGAAGATACAGAAGAAGCCGCCACCTTGATGTGCGGTCAGTTGCTAATATGCGGTTTGGTTTTACTCATTTTTATATGCGGGTATCTTTATTACATCCACCATAAATAAACAAATTATGAAAAGAGAATATAAAATACCGATGTCGGAACATGGATTTGAAAAACAAAACATTGTAACCTTAGCCGATTGGAATGGGCGTTTTGATACCTACGTGTGCCAGCATTGCGGACTGATGGGCAAACGGTACGGTGTGGCAGATGTAATCGTTACGACTAAAAACACCCCCTGCACGGGTGAGCTACCTACAAAAATCAAAATTATTGCGCATAATCTGCAAAACTTAGGTTTGCATTATGGTAAAGTCTATACCGTGCTGCCACAACCACCTGAAGAAGTAGAAACGTTGCGGGTATTTTCTGAGAGCCGCATGAACACCGTACAAGTATTTCCTAACGAATACGAGCCTTACCATGACCCTCACGACAATTAAACAAGTACAGGCCCGTACTGAGGGAGGTATGGTGTATTTCAAATTGTCCGCTAAAAACACAGAGATGGAAAAGCAAATCTTCAAAATACGGACAATGCGGGAAGATGGCAAACTACTATTCAAAGAAAGCGATGTGTTAAAAAGAACACTCATTATCAAATTTTTGTAACCTTTTTTTCTTAATCTTATTAAATCTTTGTATTTTTATGACTGATAAGACAATGAAAGCGCAAGAGCTATTCAATACAATTTATCATAAATTAGGAGACCCTGCCTTTGCGTGTGACCCTAACATCAAACCGTTAATTTTAAATTACGTAAACAATGGACATCGAAAAATTCGTAAATCAAATGCGGTCAATTCCCAACTTTCGGGAAATAGGACAGGAATACAACAAGTGGGTAAAATTAAACCAAAATAACCTAATCCTATTTAGGGGCGAATGGGTACGCGCTAAAAGTATGTTTTTTCATGATTGGTTGCGCTGGTTATCCGACAATGCCGAAAACTTAAAAGGTGCGCCAATGGGCAATGATGTACCTATCGAAGTCGAAACGCCTGAATACGAGATATTAAACTAAACCCATTGCGGGTTAGGCTATACAAGCCGCCACATTCATTTGTGGCGGCTTTTTTTATGCCCTTGCAGGTCGAAATACTGAGGGGGTAGCCCAAATTAAAGCAAAGCATTTCAAAAGCGTTTTGGGCGATGCACGTATTTTGCAGCGTAATATCTTTGTAAGCTATTGATTATCAAAAACTTAGATACACTTTTAAAAGCGTTTGAAAAGCTATTTAGAAGCAATCTAATTTAAAAAAAAGGTTTAAAATTATATGTAAATTTCTATTTAAAATTGTATATAAAATTATATATAAATCTAAACGAGATATAAGAAAGAGCGAAGCACCATGAAAAAGGAAATTAAAACACACGCTCGGATTTTTTTTCAAAAAAAGAGGAGAACAGATTTTGTTTTTATTTTGCACCCTGCCGCGAACTATAACAAACGCAATTATCTGTTATAGTTGCAACATTGAAAGGCGGCGTTTCGTAAC
>JAYVKQ010000121.1:0-2110 GCA_043768285.1 Saprospiraceae bacterium
CTTTCACGTTGTGCTAAGATTTCACAATCGGCGGGAGGTAATGTTTTATCTATTCACAATATCAGAGCAACCGGTTCATATATCAAAGGAACAGGCGGACAATCGAATGGTATTATCCCGATGTTGCGCGTTTTTAACGATACAGCTCGTTACGTGGACCAAGGCGGTGGCAAGCGCAAAGGTGCATTTGCGGTCTATTTAGAGCCATGGCATGCGGATGTTTTCGAGTTTTTGGAATTGAAAAAGAACCACGGCAAAGAGGAAATGCGCGCGCGTGATTTGTTTTATGCTATGTGGATTCCAGACCTTTTCATGGAGCGCGTGAAATCTGACAGAGAATGGTCACTTTTCTGCCCGAATGAAGCCTCTAAATTATTTGATACTTACGGTGGCGAGTTCGAAGAGTTGTATCACCGTTATGAGCGCGAAGGCAAAGCTCGTAAGACGATTCCTGCTCGTGAATTATGGCATAAAATATTGGAATCTCAGATTGAAACAGGCACGCCTTATATTTTATACAAAGACGCTGCTAATAAAAAATCCAATCAAAAGAACTTGGGTACTATCCGCTCATCTAATCTTTGTACAGAGATTATGGAGTACACTTCCAAGGATGAAGTGGCGGTTTGTAATTTGGCGTCATTGTCTTTACCGAAGTTTGTGGATGCCCGAAGAGGTGAATTTGATTTCCAAAAATTGTTCGATATTACACGTGTGGCTACGCGCAATTTGAATAAAGTTATTGACATCAATTACTATCCAGTGGAACAAGCGCGGTATTCCAATATGCGCCACCGTCCGATTGGTTTGGGCGTTCAAGGTTTGGCGGATGCGTTTATTTTGATGCGTTTTCCCTTTGACTCCATAGAGGCTCGTCAATTGAATAAAGATATATTTGAAACCATCTATTTCGCAGCCATGACCGAGTCAGTGGCATTGGCTGAGAAACTTGGGCATTATGAAACATTCCAGGGTAGCCCCCTCAGTAAAGGCGAGTTCCAATTCGATATGTGGGGTGTCAAGCCGACAAAACGTTGGGATTGGGACGCTTTACGTGAAAAAGTGATGAAAGTAGGTGCGCGCAACTCATTGTTATTAGCACCGATGCCAACCGCTTCAACTTCCCAAATTTTGGGCAATAATGAGTGTTTTGAGCCTTATACAACGAATATTTACACCCGAAGAACATTGTCGGGTGAGCATATAGTGGTGAATAAACACCTTTTAAATGACCTCGTTCGCTTGGGTATTTGGAATGAAGAAACGCGTGAAATCATCATCGCAGCGAATGGTTCAATCCAAAATATTGAGGGTCTTCCAGATACCTTGAAAGATTTGTACAAGACATCGTGGGAACTTTCAATGAAAGCCATCATTGATATGGCGGCTGATAGAGGTGCATTTATCTGTCAATCTCAATCGTTGAACTTGTTTATGGAAAATGCTACGTTCTCAAAACTGACGTCAATGCACTTCTACGCATGGCAAAAAGGTTTGAAAACGGGTATGTATTACCTCCGTACACGCCCCGCAGTTGACCCGATTAAATTCACGCTTTCTGCCAAGCACCAACGCGCCCGTTTTTCAACGGTAGAGGAATCAGCCAGCTTTGCGATGTCGGATAACACGACGAATTTAGAGGATTTGAATCAAGTGAAAATTGATTTCAGTAATATCAAAACACCGACAGCACAGGATTTATTGCAAGAGGAAAATTTCCCTCAAGCCTGTAGCTTAGATGATCCAGATTGCATGGCTTGTAGTGCTTAGTTGTTAAACATTTTAATACCATAAATTTGTATTAAGTTTTATAATTAACTAATAATTTTTTGAAATGAAGGTAAGATATATAGTAAATAAAATTAAAAATGACCCTATACAAATCCCTTGTATTCATAAAATTACAAAAGACGAATGGACAATTTATGCTGAGATTAAAGAAGACCCTAATGGAGAAAAACGTCTTTATTTAACTGCTGAAAATACTATAGAAACTGATTTTAAATCTTGTAGCTTTAGGCTTAGAGACCAACAGGATGAATCTATACCTTACTGTCTAAAAGATAATATGGATATAAAATACCTAATTTAAATAGTAAATGCAATAGTA
>JAYVKQ010000122.1:0-2776 GCA_043768285.1 Saprospiraceae bacterium
TTCAATGAAAAATGAGTAAAATACTGAGGGGTCTCCCTCAATATCACTTTCCCCCCCTCTTCTCCCCCCAAACCCTAGCATTCACAAACGCCTGTATCCAAGGCGACACTTCATCAGCACGACCATCGGGATAATACGCCCAATTCCAAGGGAAAGCGGAACGCTCGATATGCGGCATCATTACTAAATGGCGACCTGTAGCATCGCATAGCATAGCCGTATTGAAATCTGAGCCATTGGGATTGGCGGGATATTCGGCATAGCCGTATTTGGCTACGATATTGTATTTGTCTTCTGTATATGGCAGTCTAAATCTACCTTCACCATGTGATACCCATACACCCAATGTTGCGCCTTCAAAATTGGAAAGCATGACGGAATTGTTTTTTTGTATCTTGACTGATGTGAAAATGCTTTCGTGCTTGTTCGATACATTGTGGTGCAATTTGCCATGCACTTCGTGGTCGGGATTGATTAATTCTAATTCCATCCACAATTGACAGCCGTTGCAGATGCCTACCGAAAGGGTGCCAGGACGTTTGAAAAAGTTTTTCAAGGCGGTATTGGCTTTTTCGTTGTATAAAAATGCCCCTGCCCAACCTTTTGCTGAACCCAATACATCTGAATTGGAGAAACCACCCACAGCCCCAATAAATTGTATATCTTCCAATGTTTCACGACCCGATATAAGGTCAGTCATGTGTACATCTTTTACATCAAAACCTGCCAAATACATCGCATTTGCCATTTCTCGCTCCGAATTTGAGCCTTTTTCACGAATGATAGCCGCTTTTGGGCGCGGTTTTTTAGTATCAATAATAGGTTTTTTACCTTTAAAATCTTGCGGGAAGGTATATTGTAAAGGTTGATTTTTATAGTTGCTATATCGCTCTTTCGCCATACCATTTTTAGAATGTTTGGCATCTAAAAGATAGGATGTTTTATACCAGACATCTCTCAAATAAGGGATATTGAAGGTAAACGTATCGTTGTGATTTTTGATATAGAAAGTATTGCCCTCTTTGATAGTCCCTATATTAAAAACGGTGATATTATTTTTAGCAAAAACGGTTTCAACATCGTCATTCGCTTGAAAAACGATACTAATATTCTCGTTAAACAACGTTTTTACAGTATCTTTTTCACTTAAAATGCTCAAATCAATATCTGCACCCAAACCCACATCCGCAAAACACATTTCTAATAATGTTGTCACCAAACCGCCACTGCCTATATCATGTCCCGCTTGTATTTTACCTTTTTTAATAAGGTCTTGAAAAGTATTAAAGGCATTTTTTAAATAATTAGCATCTTGTATTGTGGGTGCTTCCGTTCCTATTTTATTCAATATTTGAGCAAAAGAACTACCGCCCAATTTGAACGCATCTTGCGACAAGTTGATATAGTAAATATTGCCACCATTGCGCTTTAAAACGGGTTCAACTACTTTTGTAATATCCGAACAATGCCCTGCGGCTGATATAATGACCGTACCCGGCGCAATAACCTCATCATTTGGGTATTTTTGCTTCATAGACATCGAGTCTTTCCCCGTAGGAATATTGATACCCAAAGCAATCGCAAATTCCGAACAACCTTTGACAGCCTCATACAATCGCGCATCTTCACCCTCATTTTTACACGCCCACATCCAGTTTGCAGATAACGAAACGGATTTTAAACCTTCATGCAAAGGGGCAAAAATGATATTGGAAAGAGCCTCACCAATCGCATTTCGAGAACCAGCCACAGGGTCAATCAAAGCCGTAATCGGCGAATGACCGATACTCGTTGCTATGCCCTCTTTCCCTTTAAAATCGAGTGCCATAACGCCCACATTGTTCAATGGCAATTGTAACGCACCCGCACATTGTTGTTTGGCAACACGTCCACCCACGCATCTATCCACTTTATTGGTCAGCCAATCTTTACACGCAACGGCTTCTAATTGTAAAAGGTGCTCCAAATACTGAGGGGTCTCTCGCACAATATATTCCAAATCACTGTACTTACGCTCAATCGTTTTATCCGCCATAATCATCTTGGGCGAACTGCCAAACATTTCATCAATGGCAAAATCCATTGGCTTGATGCCCGTGGTTTTTGACTGAAAAGTGAAACGATGACTGCCTGTAATCTCACCCACGGTGTACATCGGAGAGCGTTCTCTATCGGCTATGCGTTGTAAAGTATCTATGTCACCTTCGCCAATCACCAAACCCATGCGCTCTTGCGATTCGTTGCCAATGATTTCCTTAGCTGAAAGCGTTGGGTCGCCAATCGGCAATTTATCCATGTCAATCACGCCACCCGTTTCTTCTACGAGTTCCGATAGGCAGTTTAAATGCCCTCCTGCGCCGTGGTCGTGGATGGAAACGATTGGATTTTCATCACTTTCTACTAAACCACGAATGGCATTTGCCGCCCGTTTTTGCATTTCGGGATTGGAGCGTTGTATCGCATTTAACTCAATACCCGACCCAAACGCCCCCGTATCTGCCGAAGAAACAGCCGCACCACCCATACCAATACGGTAATTTTCACCACCCAATAGCACGACTTTATCCCCTACTTGCGGTTTTTGCTTTTGTGCTTGCTCGGCTTTGCCGTAGCCAATGCCACCCGCCATCATAATCACTTTATCGAAGCCCAATTTACGGGCATCTTCTTCGTGTTCAAAGGTGAGAACTGACCCTACAATCAAAGGTTGACCAAATTTATTTCCAAAATCAGATGCGCCATTTGATGCTTTTATTAAAATATCCATTGGTGTTTG
>JAYVKQ010000123.1:0-3389 GCA_043768285.1 Saprospiraceae bacterium
TATAAAAAATTCTGTGTAACCTTATCTCATCTCCTTATCTTAAAAATGAAAATTCTACAAATCCATAATAAGTACCTTGAAAAAGGCGGCGAAGATACCGTAGTCATTAATGAAAGAAGACTATTGGAAGCGCACGGGCATGAGGTGGCTTTGTGCGAATTTGACAACCAAGATTTAGAAGATATTTCTAAAATACGCCTTTTTATAAACACCCTTTTCAATATATCATCTTATAAAAAAGTAAATGCGTGTATCGAAAAATTTAAACCCGATGTTGTCCATATCCACAATGTGTTTTACACGGCATCCCCCTCAGTATTTTTTGCCCTAAAAAAGAAAAAAGTACCCACAGTGATGACCATTCACAACTATCGGTTTGGCTGCATACAAGGTTTGCTCTATCGTGAAAATGAAATCTGCCAATTGTGTTTAGAAAAAAACAATGTCCTGTATGGTCTGAAATATAAATGCTTCAAAGGCTCGTTTGCCAAATCGTTGCAACTGACCGCCGTAAATAGATTTAACCAATGGACATTGAAGCACCAAAACCCCGTCAAAAAGTACATTTTCTTAGCCGATTTTAATAAAAAACTTTTATCCTCGGTCTTGTCTATCAAAAATGGACACCCCAATGCACAGCAAGCGGAGGGTATTATCAAACCCAATTATGTTGCCGATTGTGGCTATACTTCTCGTGCGGATAGAGACGATTATTACCTTTTTGTAGGGCGTTTAAACGAGCAAAAAGGGGTTAAACTATTAATCAATAATTTTATAAAAAATAAGAAAAATTTAGAACTCATTGGCACAGGTGAGTTGGAGGAATATGTAAAAGACATAGCTGCCCAATATCCCAATATCCGCTATTTAGGTCATGCCGATAACGATTTTATTATAGAAAAATTGAAAAAAAGTCGTGGTTTAATAGTTCCCTCATTGACCTACGAAGGGCAACCTATGACGATATTAGAAGCCTTTTCGACAGGTACGCCTGTATATGCCACCAATATTAAAAACTTGGATAGTATCGTCGAAGATGGGCATAATGGCTACCTATTTGAGCCATATAATGGTACATATCTATTTATGAATATTGAGAAATATGATAATGATGCTATCTATATTAACGCGCGAAAAACGTATGAAGCGAAGTATTCACCTATCAGCAATTATCAGCAACTGATGGGGATATATGCTTCAGTTTTGAATTGAGTATGAGGTATCATTAGTGTTGAAAAGATTTTATTTTTAAAATAAGGCATTGATATTCAATAATTTACAATGCTTCTCGACAAAGGTTTAGTAAACGGAAATTGATTTTTTTTTCAAAAAAAATCAATTTCCGTTTACTAAACCTACGAACAAAATCTTTTGATCACTAATGATGAATTATGAAGTATTTTCCGAAAATACCTCATAATTCAATATACCCCCTCAGTATTTTAGCAAAAAAAACAAGTATTATTAACTATGAACAGTCCTACAAAAAAACCGCTTTTTCAAGTCGGGTATTCCATTACCGATTACGCAGAAGCGACCCAAGTCATTATCCACAATGCCAAACAGCGCAACAGTTTTGGCGTGAGTGCCTTAGCCGTGCATGGCTTGATGGAAAGTTATAAAGACAAAACCTTGCGCGAGAAAGTCAATAAAATTGATTTAATAGTTGCCGACGGGCAGCCTGTGCGGTGGGCTTTGAACGCTATACACGGGACAACAATGCAAGACCGCGTTTATGGTCCCGAATTGACAAAATGGGTATTGGAATCGTGTCATATCAATGAGTTGAAGGTATATCTCTATGGCAGTACCGAAAATACTTTGGACAAATTCAAACGCTTTATCGAGCAAACTTACCCCCGCGCTATTGTCTGTGGCGTGCATATAGATAGGTTCAGAGAAGCTACGCCCGAAGAAGACGTAGCGGATATTGAAAAAATCAATCAATCAGGCGCAAATGTCGTCCTCGTTGGCAGGGGTTGTCCGCGACAAGAGAAATGGGTGTCCGACCATTTGGGCAAAATCAACGCCGCCATGATGGCAGTGGGTGCCGCTTTCGATTTTCACGCGGGTACAGTCAAACAAGCCCCGAGTTGGATGCAAAATAATGGCTTAGAATGGTTTTTCAGGCTCGTTCAAGAACCCCAACGGCTCTGGAAACGGTATTTATACACCAATTCGCATTTTATTTTTCTTTTTTTTAGGCAGGTATTATTGAAACGATAATAATATCTAAAAATTCACCTATGACATAAATAGACCACTGATTAGACAGGTTTTCGCTGATTTTTTCCAATTTAACATAAACAAATCCGTGTAAATCTAATAAAATCCGCGTTATCCGTGTTCCTAATAAATCCTATACGGAATTACTAAAAATATCATTGTTGAATTTGTAAAGCATTGATTTTCAAACCTTTTTTAATTCATCATTTTCTACGCTTTTTTCACCAAAACTTATAATTTAACTGTATGAACATCGCTATCATTACGGGTGCTGCGGGCTTAATCGGCAGCGAATCCGTAGCTTTTTTTTCTAAAAAATTCGACTTGATTATTGGGATTGACAACAACTTACGGCAGTATTTTTTCGGCGCGGAGGCTTCTACCGAATGGAATAAAAACAGAATCCAAGGAGAATACAAAAACTATAAGCATAAAAATATTGACATCAGACACTACGGTTCGTTAGAAAAATTATTCAAAACTTACGGCTCAGACATCAAACTTATCATCCACACTGCCGCTCAGCCAAGTCACGACTGGGCGGCTAAAGAACCATTAACCGATTTTACGGTCAATGCCAACGGCACACTCAATATGCTCGAATTGACGCGCCTTTACTGCGAAAAAGCGGTTTTTATCTTCACTTCCACTAACAAGGTATATGGCGACAACCCAAATTTTTTGCCCTTAGTGGAAACTGAATTGCGCTGGGAAATTGATGAAAAACACGCCTATTTTAAAGATGGCATTGACGAAAACATGAGTATTGACCATACCAAACACTCCTTATTCGGGGCATCAAAAGTCGCAGCTGATGTGTTGGTACAGGAGTATGGTCGCTATTTTGGTATTAACACGGGCATATTCAGAGGTGGCTGTTTGACGGGACCCAACCACTCGGGCGCGCAACTGCACGGCTTTTTGTCCTATCTGATGAAATGCACCATCACGGGCAACCACTACACGATATTCGGCTACAAAGGCAAGCAAGTCCGTGACAATATCCACTCATTCGATTTGGTGAATATGTTTTGGCATTTTTATCAAAATCCAAAACAAGGCGAAGTCTATAACGCGGGCGGTGGACGCTTCGCAAACTGTTCGATGTTGGAAGCCATCGGGGTATGCGAAAAAGTGGTTGGCAAAAAATTGAGTTTCTCTTA
>JAYVKQ010000124.1:0-25351 GCA_043768285.1 Saprospiraceae bacterium
AAAGGACGCAAAACGGTCTTGGATATTATCAGCAAAACCATCAAAGCACGCATATATCCCGTAGGCAGACTTGACCGCGAAACCACAGGCTTGTTGCTCTTGACCAATGATGGCGAATTGACCCAAAAAATGTCGCACCCCAGCTATCTCGTCAAAAAACTCTATCATGCTGTTTTGAATAAACCGCTTACCAAAGACGATATGCGCAAAATTGCCGAAGGCTTAAATTTAGAAGATGGCAAAGCGGAAGTAGATGCAGTCAACTATGCCGAAGGCGCAGGTAAAAATGAAGTGATATTAGAAATTCACATTGGCAAAAACCGTGTCGTGCGGCGTATCTTCGAACAACTTGGCTACGATGTTGTCAAATTGGATCGAATATACTATGGCGGATTGACAAAAAAAGACTTGCCACGAGGTGGCTACCGCGCCTTAACAGAAAGAGAAGTCATCATGTTAAAGCATTTTACAGGCAAATAATTGACCAGATTTAAAGATTTTGTAGATTAATAAGATTTGATACTGAAGGTTTTGTGAGTAATAATTAGCCAGCTTTGAAAAAACATAAAATAATGACCGTTGTCGGGGCGCGTCCACAATTTATAAAAGCCGCCCCCCTCAGTATTACACTCTCACAAACACCTGATTGTGAAGAAGTTATGGTACATACGGGGCAACATTATGACGCATTGCTATCTGACATTTTTTTCAAAGAATTGGATTTACCACAACCTAAATACAACCTTGAAACGGGTAGTGGTAGGGCAGTTGCGCAAATGGCAAATATTCTCACCAAGTTAGATGCCATTATTGAGATTGAAAAACCTGATATGGTTGTCGTTTTCGGTGATACCAATTCTACGGCAGCAGCAGCAATCGTAGCAGCCAAAAATCATATTCCCCTCGCCCACGTAGAAGCAGGATTGCGCGAATGGAACAAATCTGTGCCCGAAGAAATCAATAAACTACTCACTGATGCCGTCACGGATATATACTTTTGCCCTACGAAAACAGGCGTTTTGAATTTAAAAAATGCTGGTATTCGCAAAAACGTCTATCTCACAGGCGATATTGGGATTGACCTTTTAGCTAATAATCAAGCTAAATATACACAAATAGACATTTTTAAAAAATTAGATATTCAACCCCACGAATACTATTTTATGACCTGCCACCGCGCTGCCAATACTGATAATCCAGACCGTTTGAAACAGATATTAGAAGTAGCGAGCCATATAGATATGCCCATTATTTTTACCATTCACCCGCGTACCCAATCACGCATAGAAACCTTTGGATATAGTCATTTTTTAGAAAAAAAGACGCTAAAAGTGATTAATCCGCTTGGATTTTGGGATACTCAAGCCTTAATTCATCATTCTAAGCGTGTACTTACCGATTCGGGTGGGGTTGTCAAAGAGGCTTACTTTCATAAAGTACCTTGTGTGATAATGGATACTCAAATTGAATGGATAGAAGCCATAGAAGAAGGGTGGGCACAATTGACTGGTGCAAATACTGATGCCATAGTCCAAGCCGTTCACAGCTTCGATACCCCCTCAGCATCCAGCAATTTTTTAGGCGATGGTAAAGCGGCAGGTAGGATAGTCAAAGTTATATTAGATTTTTTAAAGAAAAAAAAGTAGATATGTCTCGTTTATCACAGCTTTAAAAACCGCCCTTCGGCAAAAATACTGAGGGGGTATAGTTCGCCATTCTGCCATTCGCCAAATATGGCAATAGGATTGCCGCCACTCATAGCAATCAATTTCCAACCCAAATCATAATCTGCACGCATAGGCAATTCATCTTTATTTTTATCTATCAATATAAAATTTTTATTAGAAAAAACAGGGACTACGTGTGCTACTAAAACGGGAAAATCCATCAACCACGGGTTTTGACCAACCGCATTTGAATAGGTGTTCAAAAACTGTGTAAAATTTTGATAGCCAACAATTTGTGCAAATGGCTTTGCCATATCAACTGTCCGAACTGCCACGCGCAAGGGATATGCAGATGGATAATGAACGACCTCTGCCCTATATGCTGACCCTGTTAGCCACGCCGATGGAAAGCCCATATTCCCGAAAGCAAAATCCAAAACCAAGACCATTTTACCCGTCTCGCGCCCGACCAACCAGACCCTTCGGCTGGTCAAATTATCCTCTTCTCTTGTTTCAACTTGTCCCAACACAAACCAATCGTCTTCGATACCTTTTTGCGCTAATAGCTCTTCCTTTTTAATTGTCACACCCGATTGCACGAACAAATCATCTTGCAAGGCTTCGGGTATGGCATCAAAACTTTGAAACGCTTTTGTAAATAGATACAATGAGCCTATTTCTGCCAATAGTTTTTCATACCAATTGTCGGGATATTTTGCCTTAAAATGCGCCCATGATTTTACTCTTTTGCTCAATCCGCCCAACTTAGCATCCACCAAACGCGCCGCAAAATCACTAAAATACTGAGGGGGTACGTTTTCTAAATACGCCACGCCTTCGCGCAGCATATCCAACAAGCGGTGCTGCACATCGGTGATGCCTTCGGTCATACTTTCTAATCGTTCTGCCCATTTTTTCTCTTTTGTGGCTTCGCTTTTGGCAATTTGCTCCTCAGTTCTGGGAACGCTTTTTGCCGCAGTACCCTTGTCGCGCGCCTCAATCCAATCTGTAACATATTGAGGTTGAATATTTTGTGCGAAATTCTGGCTTGGATTATCCGCTACCATCAATAATAAAGCGAGAGTATGTTTACACGGAAAGCGTTTGATGGGACAAGTACATTTGTAGGCGGGTCCGTTCATATCCACGATAGCGCGATAGGGTTCGCTACCACTACCCGAACATTCGCCCCACAAGGCACGTTCGTTGCGCTCGGCGATAATCCACTTACGCGGATTAGCAAGGCTTTCGGCACGGCGCAGTGTACCATCATCGGGTGTCAATTGTCGAACAGCTTCGAGCGTCATCATTATTTTATTGATTAAAAAACAAGGTTAAATATAACACTAATGATTTTAATGTTAATAAAAAAATGATACCCTTAAATATGAACCTAATTCATAAAAAAGTGTTATTTTTGTAGATTAAATCTAAATAAGATTCTGTGCTTTCGAGCAAATTATCTAATCATTTAATAATCAATATCTTATGCGTTTCTGCGCATATACAAAATACAATCAATCATATAATGGAAGCAGCAACAAAAACACCTGTTTTGCTTTATACTGAGCAAACGCCTAATCCCGAATCGTTGAAGTTTGTCACAAATCGGATGCTCTATCGTGGTACGGCAGATTTTAGAGAAGAAACAGGTGCGCGTGAATGGTCGCCTTTGGGGGCGGCATTGTTCGATATGCCTTTTGTAAAAGGGGTCTATATCAGCAATAATTTTGTCACTATTTCAAAAGAATTTAACTACGAATGGGCTGAAATTATGCTCAAAATCAAGGAGTTTATCAAAAACTTCATTGAAGAAGATGGTGTTATTTTGAAAGATGGTTATGCTGAAGCAATGGCTGCGCAACAAGGTAAATCTGAAGAATATACTGGTGATACGGCAGAGTTGGTTGTGCGCATCAAGGATTTGATTGATACTTACGTAAAACCTGCTGTTGAAATGGACGGTGGTAATATCGAGTTCAAATCATTTGACAATGGTACGGTCTATGTCATTTTGCAAGGCTCCTGCAGTGGTTGCCCCTCATCAACCGTAACGCTCAAAGCAGGTATTGAAGGGATGCTTACACGTATGATACCAGAAGTAAAATCTGTTGAAGCAGAGATGGGTTAAGCATCGATTTTAATAATAAAAAAGCTCATATTACATTGATAATCAATGCACTATGAGCTTTTTTATTATTGTTATGAACAGTAATTTAGGTATAATGGTCAACATCGGAAGGGCGATTTCAATCGCCTCCTGTTGATCTGAAATAAAATTACAAAAGCCCTTTTTGTGGTACGTCAAATTTTAGATTTTCAAATCTTCCCCTTTATTTGCACCGCCTCACCAAAACGACCACGCAGGTTGCGCAGTATTTTTTTCAATTCTTCTTTATTCGCATAGGAAACTTCTGCACCCAAAAGGGTCATATTATTACCTTGCTTTTGGTACAACCCGTAGCCATTATCCTTTATCCATTTTATATGCCGTGCAATATTTTTCTTATCCGCATAGCCCCCAAGCATAACTAATAGGTTTTGTTTGGGTACAACTGTAGAGAGTGCCGTATTATCTGAACCATTTGCACTACCATTTGGCAATTCTGTCATTTTTTCATGGGCAATAGGTTGCTCTTGCGCAGAAGGGCTTGCCGCAACAGGTGGTTGCTGTTTGGGAGCTTCGGGCGTAGGCTTTGGTGGTGGCACATTTATTTTGACACTCTCCTGCGCCGCTTTGAAACTTGCATCACGTTTACTTTGACTATTACTATAAATAGCATATACCAATAAAGCCAATACCCCGACAGTAGCATATGGGATATACTTCCGCCACATAGGTAAGGACGTAACAGAAGTGTTTTCCTCTGTCAGATTTGGATATGGAATATTATCCGTAGTTTCAGGAAAAGTTCCCTTTGCAGCTGGAGGTTCGGCTTCACCAAAAATGGCTTCAACAGCAGCCGTTTTTTCGGTAGTTGTGCGCGACACAGGATAAAATTGCGCTATTGGTAAACCGAAAGTATCAATATTGAAATTGGTTGTATCGGGCAGAAATTGAATTTTATTCGTAACATCACGATACAAACGCCCTACCTCTGGTATAATGACCAATTCATGTTTTTCAAAAGTGCTATTGGCATTATCCGTAAAAGCATCAATGGCTTTTTGAGCCATTTGGGTAGAGGTTTGGTATTTTTTTTTCAAAAAATCTACAAATACCCCATCATTGATGACAATATTGGAGTCGAAGGTTATATCCAATGCAGGTGGCGCAATTTTACCTTGAATACCGTCGGTACTCGCCGCTTTGTAATTACCTTGAAATGCGCCCAACCCTGGTATCACTATCGAGTTGGATTCGTACATCAATTCTTTTATATCGTCTTCTACTCGTATCGTCATTTGTTTTTCTTAAAAAATATTTTCTAATGTATGCAAAAATACAATCTATTTTGGGTTTTGGAGTAAATTTTCACGAAAAATATAATGAATTATGCCCCATCACGCTTTGCATAACTGAGGCGAATGCTGATATATTTATTTTTTATAATACATGATAGCCGTAATGGTAAAAGCATTGGCAAATAATAGTACCCCAATTAAGAGATGCCATGACTGAAAAGCCGGAGGAATACCCAAACGCGCCATACCAATACCTAAACCAATTTCCGCAATCAATAGTGCTAATATTGAAAAACAAAAATAACGGACAGCCTTGACTTGATATATATCGTATCTCCTAATAAGCCAAACCCAATACATTATCACCGCCGCCACTACATAATAAAAAAAACGGTGAACGGTATATACCGTCGGTAAATTGTCAACCCAAATACTGCGTTGCGTTTCACCAAGCGTTTTTGATATAACATCGACAGCCTCACGCACTTGTGTCCCTAATATTATTTGAATGAATATGATAAAACTGACACCTAAGCCTAACCACACACGCGACATCGGTTTGATAGTCAGTAAATCACTCATATATCCATCGCGTGTGTATGCAATAATGACCGCTGCAATCAGCGCGACCAATATTAATATGGCAATGACCATATGCACAGTAATAAATGAAGGCATCAGATTAGTAGAAACCACCAACGACCCTAACCAGCCTTCAAAAGCCACGCCCACAAAACCCGCTAATGATAACCAAAATAGGCGTTTATCCATTTTACGCAATGGGTAAGAGAAGGCAAGAGTCAAAAAAATAAAAAATCCGACCAATACGCCAATGACACGGTTAATGTATTCCGTCCAAGTCTTATACACATTGAACGGTTCGTGCTCAAATACTGAGGGGTCATTCTTAATTTTCTCTGCAAGCTCCGCCATACCCATGCTATTCAGAACATTTGCCACACGCTCATTTTTTTTCTTACGCCCTTCTACAAAATGCTCTAAATAATTGCTCGGCAATTGGGCTTCTGTAGTAGGCGGTATCCATAAATCGAAACACTTGGGCCAATCTGGGCAACCCATACCCGACCCCGTTGAGCGTACCCAACCACCTACCCATATTAGGAAGATAGTAGCAACCGTCGTGACAATACCCCAGCGGCGAAACCTGCGCAATTTTTTTATATCCCTATCACTCATTTTTTTATTACTTTTGAAGGATAAATGTACGATGCTTATAACATTTATCCTAAAATTTTTGATATTCATATTTCATGTTTAAAATATTGATAATCAGTATCTTAAACACTTATCATATTAATTTCATCTCTTATTTTGAACCAATTTAAATTACTATTTTTTATGAAAAAAGCTATATACTACTTGTTTTCAATACTGTTTCTGACCAGCAATTTATTAAGCCAATCGCAAAATTTTGACTATAAAGTGCTTAAAAATTTAGGGAATTTACACAGCCCCGCCGATAATAATTTTCAAAAATTTATCAGCAATTCTGCACCTTATATCAGTATGGGAACGCCCATTGTCATGGTTGGCGCGGGTTTGATTAGCAAAAATAAGGCTTTGACACAGCAAGGTCTGCAAACAGGTGCAGCCTTAACTGTCACAGTAGGTACTACTTTTTTAATA
Source organism: Saprospiraceae bacterium (assembly GCA_043768285.1). Classification (GTDB taxonomy): domain Bacteria; phylum Bacteroidota; class Bacteroidia; order Chitinophagales; family Saprospiraceae; genus JAAFJT01. Next base: position 6,720 of record JAYVKQ010000124.1, read on the forward strand.
AAAAAATTGGTAAATCGCCCACGCCCCTACTTGACCTATCCCGATTTGAAAAACTTATCCACAGAAGGGTCAGCCTCATTTCCCAGTGGGCATACATCAACGGCGTTTTCAATAGCCACTTCTTTGAGTATGAATTATCGAAAATGGTATGTGATTGCACCCGCATACATATGGGCAGGAGCAACAGGCTATTCACGAATGTATCAAAATGTGCATTACCCAACTGATGTCTTGGCGGGTGCGGCTTTGGGTAGCCTTTCAGCGTGGGCAACGTATAAGGCGAATAAGACTTGGTTTAAGTAAGTGCCTATTGTAGATTTACGTGTCGAATATTTAAAAGTGTCCGATACGTATTAGTGTTATACCCCCCCCCTCAGTATTTTGACGTTATTTATCAATATTTTCAAACCACTTGACCACATTTTTCTCAATCCGTCCTTCAATATTGCGGGATAACGATTTGACAAATTTTTGCCCCGATACCTGTTCGTACAATTCAATATATCTTGCCGAAATTTCTTTGACAAAACTATCGGGCATATTGGGTATCGCTTGCCCCTCTTTTCCTTGAAAGCCATTGGCTATCAGCCATTCCCGCACAAACTCTTTGGATAGTTGTCGCTGTTTTTCACCATTGGCTTGGCGTTCTGCGTAACCTTCTTTATAAAAATAGCGAGATGAATCGGGCGTATGAATTTCATCAATGACTACTATTTGACCATTTTTATTGCCAAACTCATATTTAGTATCCACCAATATCAAGCCTTGTTGGGCAGCCATTTCTGTACCCCGTTTGAATAGTGCGCGGGTATAGGCTTCGAGTTGCACATATTCAGCTTCCGAAACAATAGCTTGTTTGATAATATCCTCCCTCGATATATCCTCATCATGTCCTTCGCTTGCCTTAGTCGTCGGGGTAATAATAGGTTCAGGAAATGGGTCATTTTCTTTCAAGCCTTCGGGCATCGTAATGCCGCACAAAATGCGCAGACCGGATGCGTAGGTACGCCACGCATGACCTGTCAAGTAACCGCGTATAACCATCTCCACTCTATAAGGTACGCAGGCATGACCAATAGCGACATTGGGGTCGGGCGTGCCGAGCAACCAATTGGGACATATATCTTTGGTGGCATTGAGGAAGTACGCTGCAATTTGGTTCAGCACTTGCCCCTTATAAGGAATAGCTTTGGGTAACACATAGTCGAAGGCGGAAATACGGTCACTTGCTACCATAACAAGTTTATCACCTATGGTATAGACATCACGCACCTTTCCACGATAAAAAGCCGTTTGATTGTTGAATTGAAATTGTGTAGTCGCGATAGGCATATCTTATTGTTTAAATTTTTGAAAGTTGGGTTTGACGAATAACATTTTTGTACCTTCGCAAAGATACAAGTCAAATCCATTTTAACCAGAGTGCAGATACTCTATTTTTATTTTTCAAAAAATAAACTTACTATGCTCAAATATATCTACGCCATTGGGATTGCTATTGTCCTCGCATACGGGTGCTTACAAAAAGATGTTAAACCATTCAACTTAGTTGCCCATGAATTTATTACAGAATATGCCCGTCTATTTCCAGATGAGACACCCCTCAGTATAGACAACCCAAATTTAACCAATTTGCACATACCCGAAGATAGTATCCTCTATGCCGTGAAAAAATTTTCAGCTACTTATTCTGATGAATTAAAAAATTACAAACTATCAGAACTCACGCCAACGGTTCAAAAAGACTATGCAAAAATGCAGAACATCTTGAAAAGCGTGGACGGATATGCACAAAATAGCAAGAACAATCCAACTTACTTCAACGCGGTGTACGGTTTTCAACGCATATTGAACACCAACTATGCGCCCGCGGAAAAAAGGCTTCAAATACTATTTGATAAATTAGAAAAAGTGCCCGCTTACTACGATGCTGCAAAAAAACAGCTGGCTTACAGTAATCTCGCCCATATCAATGAAAATACTGACAAACACTTAGCAAGCTACGATTTTTTTAAGAACATATTACCCAATGCTATTAAAAAGCAATACCATATGACCCCTCAATATCAAGCCCGATTGAATGATGCGGCATTGGCAGTCAAAGATTATGTGGCATATGTCGAAAGTTTGAAATTGAAGTAGCATTACTTTAAGTCCTTTGAAATAACCTCGTAGGTTAAGAAAACGTACGAGGTTATTTTTTTTACAATCTATGCTCTATTGATTTCAAAAAACCTTGTTGAATTGAGAAACTGGACAAATGCCCATTTATCATTAATCTTCATTCCTTTTTTGGAATTTGACTTAATGGGTCTTTTCAAGGCACTTTCCGTATCCTTATTCAATTTGGCGACATTTGCTATATCTGGATTTTCTTCTTCAAGTACATCCATTTGTAACTTCGTGAAAGAAAACCGATGAATAAGTTTCCCTTCAAATATATTGACTACTGATTTCGTTTCGTATAAACCATTGAAGTTTTTAGCTTTTTTAATCATCAAGTCATATTCATACAAATTATATCGACGAATAAGGCGTATGAGTTGAACAGCATAGTCCTTGTCCGTTGAGTAGCCACAATCGCGCAAGCCCCAAGCCCAATTCACAAAATCGTTGGATTTGTATTTAAACAAAATGCGATAGTTAGTCCGCTTCACTAAAAAGTCAGTGTGATGGTGATAGGATTCTTCAACTGTACCATACGTAACAAACTTTGAAGGAATGTGTTTACCATTTTTGTCATAATCATCATCAAATGAATAGACGTATCGAACACCAGCATCGCCTTTCCATTTTATACCAAAATGGTTGTTACTGCGACTGGCTAAATCCGACGTACCAAAGGAAGATTCTAAAATACCTTGTGCCAATATGATACTTGCAGGAATACCGCTACGAAAGGATTCTAATTGAGCAACTAACCGATACTTTGAAATGTACGTTTCTAATTGCGTGATCGAGGCTCTTGCAGGTAATGCGCTAAAAAAGAGCAGCGCAGCTATGCACAAGCTGACGTTTGTAAATTTTCTCATAAGATTTTAATTTTTTGATTTTAATTTTTTAGCGGGGAGTGTTCATTGATAGTGATTTATAAAATGTAAGTGTTAGTTGGGGTATTAACAATTGTTTGCAAACATATTTTGTCTATTACCCTGTTTTCAATGCCTATGCCATAAGATGGTAAATTAAGCAGTTAGAAGAAGAGTAAAAAACACATTAGCAAAATTTGCATTTATAAGTTATTGCAATTCAACCTAATAAGAAGTTGATTAAAATCATCGAAAAAAAATAATTTTCTCGCAAAAACATAGTGTTATATAAAAAGTTGGCATCCTATGCCCAGAATCTCCTTTTTTTTGGCACAACATGGTAACTTTACCAGTATTAACACGTTTTTATTTATAAAAACTATATTTTTTTTATAAATATTTATATTTTTGTATGATAAATCGAACTATTACGCACGACCGATATTATTATCCTACATGAACAAATCTTTTTAACATCATGTCCAAACTGATATTAGGTTGGGTTATCGCCTTTTTTCTAAGTATATCCTATTTCACATCTTATGCACAAAATAGCGCGTGGCGTGGTTTTGTCTCATACCCCAGTGGTTTTATCGAAGCAAATGAAATGGTTTGCGATATAATTAAAGACGGGCAGTTGCGAATAGCGCCCAACCTTAGTGAGCAAGCTGATTATGTTTCTAATTTTACATACCAAGATACTGTGTGTCTATCGCGCAATTTTAGCCTTGAATTGCGTTTAAAAAATAATAGTGCAATTGGTGGTCTTAGCGATTTCGACAATCAAATCAACTTATTTAGCAATGGTTTAAAAACTACTGTGGCATTGACTTGCTCTGCTACATCGCAAGCTAATACCCTAATCCGAATTGGTGATAGTTTGATGGTGACAAATAAGTCGTATTTAGTTGTCAATCCTATTGATTGGCATATAGTCAAATTGCGTTTTGTTGATAATATTTTCCAACTTTTTATAGATGGAAACGAAGTGTATAAATCTCCCTATACCCGAAGGATTTGTAATCTTGATATTATGAAATATGCCATAAAAGGCGGCGGAGCGATTGATTGGATAAAAATTTATGATAACAACGATGCAGTTATTTGGCAAGAAGAATTTTCAGATTGCAAAAAATTAACATCTGGCATCATTTGCGACCCCTTTCAATTAGATAGGTCTGTTACAGTTTCGCGCCCTTGCGAAAATGATACGCTCACACTAATGGCTAACTTTCCTGCAATGAGTTATCGTTGGTCAACGCCCGAAGCTAAGATTGATACCAATAAAATTTTCAAAATAACAAAGCCTGTTAATGGTTTGTATGACTTAACTGCAACCGTCAATGCTTGTTTCATATTTTACAAGAGTTTTAATGTTTCTATTCAACAATCTACTTCGAACCAAAAAAATGTACGCATTTGTCAAGGTCAAACATATGAACTACCTTCAAAAAAGGTCGTTAATACTGAGGGGGTATATCGTGATACCTTAAAAACAAAATTGGGTTGCGATAGTATCGTCATAACTACCTTAGCCATTGATAAAGCAAGTGTTACGAATATGAATGTAGCTGTTTGCAATGGTATCTATGCCTTACCAAGCGGACGGATTGTAAACGGAACGGGGATATATCGTGATACAACAAAAGATTCGAATGGCTGCATTCAGCTATATGATGTCAATGTAAAAGTAGGCTCAAATATTTCAACTACGACTTTTCTAACCCTCTGTGAAGGGCAACCCTATCGCTTACCGCGTGGGCAATTTGTCACTACTGCGGGAACGTATAGAGATACTTTTAAATCAGTTGGTGGATGCGATAGCATTGTTATAGACGTATTAGACTATACAAAAAAACAAACCGTCAAGTTATCCATCAATCAAGTTGATGAACTATTTGAAGGGGATGAAATTACGCTAACTGTTACCGCAGGAAATGGTACAGTGCGTTGGTTTGAAAATAATATTGCGATGACCAATGCTTCTGGCACAAACGCAACAGTTTCTTTAAAAGGCGGCGAAACCACATATAAAGTTACATTAAATAATTTGGGTTGTATCAATGCTGATAGTATTAAGGTTGTCGTTATGGCAGAAATAAAATTACCGAATGTTTTTTCGCCAAATAATGATAATCAGAACGATAATTTCAGCATCATCGCCAAAAATGAAAACTTGTATAAAATCATTCAATTTGATGTCTATAACCGCACGGGGAAAAGAGTATATGCCAACACCAATGGCATAAAAGGATGGGATGGTTTATATAAAGATGAAGAACAAGTATCGGATAGTTATGTATATATTATAGTAGCCCAAAGCCCCGCAGGAAGAACGTTTAGATATACAGGCGAAGTTTTATTGCTAAGATAATTTTATTGCCAAATTATAAGTCTCGGCACTTTATTTTATCGTAACTTTGTAGCCAATTAGAATTGGGATGAATACATATATTCATCCCAATTCTATTACCCCTAACCCCAAAGGGGAAAAAAATTTGATTAACTAAAATGTTCTACGTGGAACATAAAATACTGAGGGGGTATCCCCATTATCAATCTATGAATATCGAAAATCCCACACCGACTATTATTACGTCTTTAAAAAGTAAAACGGGTATTAAAGTTTTTGCCCCAGCTTCGGTAGCGAATGTTGCATGTGGTTTTGATGTATTAGGCTTTGCATTGGATAAACCAGGTGATGAAATCATTGTGCGTCCATCAGATACAAAGGGTTTTAAAATCACTAAAATCACAGGGGGTAAACTTCCTTTAGACCCCGAAAAGAATACAGCAGGATATGCTGCCCTAAAATTATTAGAATTTTTGGGTGAGCAAGAACGCGGTATTGAGATGGAAATACATAAAAAAATGCCTTTTGGTAGCGGCTTAGGGTCAAGTGCTGCCAGTGCTGCGGGAGCCGTTTTTGCCATTAATGAACTCCTCAGAAATCCTTTGGAAAAGCGCGATTTGCTCCGATTTGCTGTTCTGGGCGAAAGCATAGCCAGTGGTGCTATTCATGCGGATAATGTTGCCCCTTCTTTACTGGGTGGTATGATTTTGGTGCGTGATAGCGAAACCCTTGATGTACACCGTATTCATACACCTCGCGGCTTATATGCTACCGTCATTTACCCAAAAGTTGAGGTATTGACCAAAGAGGCAAGAGCGATGCTAAAAACTGAAGTACCTTTGAAAAGTATGGTAAAACAGTCCGCAAATCTTGGTGCTTTGATAATTGGGATGTATAATTCTGACTTGGGTTTGATAAGTCGTTCCCTTCAAGATATTATTATTGAACCACAACGTGCGCAATTAATACCACATTTTTATGCCGTTAAAGATGCAGCTTTAACTGAGGGAGTATTAGGTTGTAGCATTTCGGGGTCAGGTCCTTCTATTTTTGCCCTTAGTCAGAATAGTTTGATTGCCGAAAAAGCAGGTGCCGCTATGTTGAAGATATACGAAAAACATAAGATTGAGTGCGCATTATATATATCTCCCATTAACCATGAGGGAACAATTCTATACTAATTTCCGTAAAAAAGTCTATCAAAACCTCGCTGACCTAACATATCTGCGAGGTTTTTTAATACCTTTGCCTGTAGAAGTGGGGCAACTAAACCCTTATTGTTCCACGTAGAACATTTCGTCTATTCGATAATATTCTCTTAATTCGATTTACCAATTAATTATGAAACTGTATAGTACAAAAAATCCACACAAATATGTGTCTCTACAAGAGGCAGTATTTAAGGGCTTGCCCGAAGATAACGGGCTATTTATGCCTAAAAAAATACCCGCTTTATCCAAAATTTTTATCAAGAACTTGAAAAAACATTCGTTTCAAAGTATTGCTTTTGAGGTTTCTAAAAAGCTTATGGACGGGGCAATACCAGAAAATGACCTTAAAACGATAATCGAAACGGCGATTGATTTTCCCGCACCCATAGTCAAATTGGATAATAACACCCATATATTAGAGTTGTTTCACGGGCCATCTTTAGCGTTTAAAGACTTTGGGGCAAGGTTTATGGCTCAGTTGATGTCTTATTTCAATCGTGGAAATAAGCAAGAATTGGTTATTTTGGTAGCCACTTCGGGTGATACGGGTGGGGCAGTAGCGGCTGGCTTTTATAAAACATTGGGGATAAAAGTCGTTATACTATATCCAAGTGGTAAGGTAAGTATGCTTCAAGAAAAGCAATTGACAACATTAGGAGAGAATGTGGCTGCCTTAGAGATAGACGGCACATTCGACGACTGCCAAGCCTTAGTTAAAAAAGCTTTTTTAGATGGAGAATTAAGTTCAAAAATACGTTTGAGTTCTGCAAATTCTATCAATATAGCGCGCCTTATTCCACAGAGTTTCTATTATTTTGAAGCCTATAAACAAGTAGATATTCAAGGAAAACCAGTGGTTTTCTCCGTGCCTTCGGGTAATTTTGGCAACCTGACGGCAGGTCTTTTTGCTCAAAAAATGGGCTTACCTATCCATCAATTCATTGCAGCCACCAATGCCAATGATGTCGTTCCGCAGTATTTATCATCTGGAAATTACACCCCCGTTCCGTCTATACGGACACTTTCAAACGCCATGGATGTAGGTAATCCATCTAATTTTGCCCGCATGCTCGACCTATATTGTTCTACGTGGAACATGATGAAAGGCAATATAAAGGGATATACTATTGATGATACACGTACAAAGGAAGCGATGAAAACCGTGTACGATAAGTATAATTACATTATTGACCCGCATGGTGCAGTAGGGTATTTGGCTTTAAAAGAGTATCAAAAGACGACAGATAGCGTAGGTATTATCTTAGAAACAGCGCATCCTGCCAAATTCTTAGATGATGTTGAAAGCATTTTGGGTATAAAAATAGATATACCTGAACGGTTAGCATCCTTGGCAAATAAGAAAAAAGAAGCAGTTTCTCAAGATACAAACTATGATAACTTTAAATCTTGGTTATTGAAAAACTATTAAGCTTAGTCTTTTTCATACAAACAGATACCCTCTCAGTTAAAATACTGAGGGGGTCTTTCTTTTTTAATAAGTTATTATTGTAAAACCCTTTATTGTTCCACGTAGAACATCGTTGTAAAATATTCCTAATACTATCCTTTTAATCAAAATAATATCTATTTTTACATAGAAATTCTATTTAACTAATCAAATAACTTTAATGTCATGAAATCCATTTCTACGACTACTTTAACCATTTTATATTTAGCCTCTATGTTTAGCCCCCTAATACTGAGGGGTCAAGATAAGAGTAAAAAGTTCGATGACAAATTTAGGCAACTGGAAGAAATATTACCAACGCCTAATAATTACCGTACTGGTTCGGGTGCGCCGGGGCATGAGTATTGGCAACAACAAGCCGATTATAAAATCAAAGCCGAATTGAACGACGAAAAACAGCAACTTACTGGTGAAGAAACGATTACTTATGTGAATAATTCACCAGATGCTTTAAGCTATATTTGGTTACAACTTGATCAAAACAACCATGATAAAAATGGTTTTGCTTCGAAAGTTCGTCAAAGTAGTATGAAAGAAAAAATGTCGGCAGACCAAATGGAACGCTTCGACCCACCTACGGATTACGGTCATAAAATAGATTGGGTGCGCGATGGCTTGGATAAAGCATTACCTTATACCATCGTTGAAACCATGATGCGCGTAGATTTACCAAAGCCATTGCGCAAAGGAGAACGTTTCACATTAAAGGTAAAATGGTGGTTCAATATAGTCAATCGTTTAAAAACAGGCTCCCGTGGCGGTTGGGAATATTTTCCAGATGATAATAATCATCTTTATACGGTTGCCCAATGGTTTCCACGTATGTGCGTCTATTCAGATGTGACTGGTTGGCAAAATAAACAATTCTTGGGTTCGGGTGAATTTACTTTGCCATTCGGCAATTATGAGGTATCACTCACTGTACCGTCTGACCACATCGTTGGAGCAAGTGGTACGCTACAAAATCCGACACAAGTATTGACCGCAACCCAGTTGGAACGTTTCAATAAAGCCAAAACGACTTTCGATAATCCTGTTATTATCGCTACCGAAAGTGAGGCAAAAGAGGCAGAAAAGACGAAAGCAACAGGCAAAAAAACGTGGACATTTAGAGCAGATAATGTACGCGATTTTGCTTTTGCTTCATCACGAAAATTTATTTGGGATGCTATGGCTGTGAAGCAAGAAGATGGAACTACACCATTAGCTATGTCTTATTATCCAAAAGAGGGCAATCCACTTTGGGAAAAATACTCTACAAAAGCTGTAGCCCATACGTTGAAATGCTATTCAAACCATACTTTTCCTTATCCATATCCCGTTGCTATATCTGTGCATACAGACCGCATTGGTATGGAATATCCGATGATTTGCTTCAATGGTGGTCGTCCAGAAAAAGATGGGACATATAGCGAGCGCACAAAAACAGAAATGATTGGCGTGATTATACACGAGGTTGGACATAATTATTTCCCAATGATTGTCAATTCAGATGAACGCCAATGGACATGGATGGACGAAGGTTTGAATTCATTTTTAGAATACCTGGCAGAGCAACAATGGGAGCGCGATTTCAACAGTTGGTATGGTCCAGCCGACCAAATCACTTTCTATATGAAAGGTGACCAATCGAAATTAGAACCCATTATGACCAACTCCGAGTCGCTCCGCGACTTTGGCAACAACGCATATAGCAAACCAGCTACCGCATTAAATATATTAAGAGAAACCGTAATGGGTCGTGAGTTGTTCGATTACTCGTTTAAGACATATGCCAATCGTTGGAAATTCAAACACCCTATGCCTTCAGACTTATTCCGCACTATGGAAGACGCTTCGGGTATTGACTTGGATTGGTTTTGGCGCGGCTGGTTTTATACTACTGACAATGTGGACATTGCTTTGGATAATGTAAAAATCTTTCGTTTGAATACCAAAAACCCAGATGTTGAAATGGTGGCTAAAAAAACGGAAGACCAAAGCAAGCCACGCGGTATCAGTAGTGTGCGTAATGAAAAAGCCATAGAAAAAACGGCAGAGGAAAAAGACGCTTCTTTAAAAGATTTTTACTCAACGGATAGCCCTTATGAAGTATCCGTTTTGGACAAAGATGAATATCAAAAATATATCGCTTCTTTGAGCAAATCAGAGAAAGAATTGTTAGAACAAGGCGTAAATTATGTCGAGATAACTTTTGACATGAAAGGCGAATTGCTATCACCAATTGTGGTCGAGCTACAATATACAGATGGAACAAAAGACTTGCACAAAGTCCCCGCCGAGATATGGCGCATGGGCGATAGGAAAGTAACGAAGGTTTTCAAAACCAGCAAAGAAGTCAAACAAGTCGTCTTAGACCCTTTTTTAGAAACGGCTGACATAGATACTTCTAACAATTATTTTCCTAACAAAACTCAAATGTCGCGTTTTGAAGTATTCAAACAAAGACAAATGGGCGGGGGTGAAAATCCGATGCAACGCGCAAAACGAGCGAAGGAAGTTCAGATGAAATCCAATGGTAATTAAATATATAAAAAAGGGTTTGCGCAAAACGCAAACCCTTTTTTATATGTGTAACGGAACGCTGTTCCGTTAAGGTAAGTTCGACAACGGAACAGCATTCCTTTGCACATTATTTATTCTTAATCCTACTCAATCGCGCTTTGGCTTTTGCGTGAAAAGCATCTGCGTAATCATCTGGTTCGAGTTGCAAGCAAAAATTATAAAACTCTCTGGCTTTGGCATATTGCTTATAGTCTTCGTAAATCATACCCAGTTGCAAGGCAGCATTGCAGGCGAAATAATATTTTGTCGCTTTACCCGCTTGAATGGTTTTGTCATAAAAAGCAATTGCTTCATTCGGCTTTTTCATAGCGTGATAGATGCGCCCCATGCGATAGTAGTATTCCAATTTATGAACAGTATTCGGAAAGCTCGCTTCATTTTTATTTTGCATGAAGTCCACCGCTTTTTGAAAATAACCGCCATCGAAATATAACCTTGCCCGTAGCAAAGTAGGTTCTGGCACTAATCCTTGCTTGGCTTCCTTCAAGGCATTTTTATCATTACCAATATCTGTATAGCCTTTGGTCTTGCAGTTTTCAATCCACGATTTATAGCTATTGTAATTACCCTTCAATAACTCATACCACGCCAAACGTTGGTAGCCTTCTTTGATATAATTTCTCCCTTTAAAATTTTGTAAAAACTGTTTGATATATACATCCGCATCACCATCACCACGATAGAGCTTTGCCATCGCCAACATATAATCCAAATAATGCACTTGCAAAAAACCTTGTCCCGTTGGGCGGTTTTGCAATATCTCAATCGCTTTGTCATTATGCCCCGTGCGGGTTGCTACATTTGCCAAGGCAAAACAAGACAAAATATTTTCACGCGGTTTGAGTTTTGCGTTGTTCATAATTGCCCACGCATTATCCGTTTGGTTGTTCAGATGCAGCATCAAAAAAGCATATAGCACCAAAGCCTCTTGCTCAAATTGAAAATCATTATTTTTTGCAAATTGGATAACTTCTTCTATCTCGCGCTGTCCTTGTTCGACAGTCCCATTCATACCCGTAAAAAATTTCAACCCACCTTTATAATCATCTGGGATACTACCAACAACACCATGCAGCACGCCCAAGCTCATTTTATTCGGCAAAAAATTAGGAAACTTCTTTTGATTACTTTCTAATAGAGAAAAGGCTTCGGTTGTTTCATTAAATGCTCCGAGCCATGAACCAAACTTGGCTTTGTTCATTGCCCACAGCAAACGGGTTTGGGCTTGACAGTACAGATAGTATGGTGAATTTTTATCACCCGTTTTAAAAGCTGCCAACCGTTTGGCTTCTTTGGGTTTATAACGGTTGTAGTCCGCTTCTTCCTCATTGACAAAAATGATGAGACATTCTTTATAGTTTTCTATAAAATCTGCCATGAGGTTGTCGGGTTCTTTTTGCTTCAATTGATTGAGATAATAATCCGCTTCATCGAGTTTCAATGCCATCGTCTTATCGTAGGCAGAACGGGCTAATGTAGAAAACTCAAATTTACCCGCCGCTAATGACAAAGGGATACTCAAAAAGTAAAAAATAAAAACAGAGACCCCCCTCAGTATTTTTAGTGTAAAATTGCTCATATAGTCTATTTTTGAAAAGATAAGTGCAACAGCATTTGACACACCGTTGCACTGTATTAAACTGATTGCTTAGTAAAATATTATCGTGGCACTTCAATTTTTTTAACAATATCGTTAATAATATCGCGTGAGGCATAACCTTCCATTTCGCGCTCGGGTGTCAATATCACCCGATGATTGAGTACATGATAAGCGACAAATTGAATATCTTCAGGAATAACAAAATCACGACCATTCATGGCAGCCACCGCTTTTGACGCTTTCATAATTGCCAACGAAGCACGCGGAGAGGCACCGAGGTATAGGTCTCCATTGTTGCGCGTGCTATGCACGATGGCAGCTATATAATCCAACAACTCATCTTTGATATGAATTTGCTCAACTAAGGCACGACACATTTTAAGTTCGTCACCCCTCAGTACTGCTTGCACTTCGTCCGTTTTCTTCTGTTGAAAGTCAGATTTAAAACGGCGCAATATGGCTTTTTCATTATCCAAAGTTGGATATTGAATATTTATTTTAAATAAAAAACGGTCAAGTTGTGCTTCGGGCAATTTGTATGTACCCTCTTGTTCGATGGGGTTTTGCGTAGCCACCACAAAGAAAGGATAACTCATTTGGTACGTTTTGCCATCCACTGTCACTTGGCGTTCTTCCATGACTTCAAACAATGCCGCCTGTGTTTTGGCAGGAGCACGGTTGATTTCGTCAATCAAAACAATATTAGAAAAAACAGGACCCGCATTAAATGTGAATTGTGAAGTCTGCATATTATACACCATCGTACCCACTACGTCAGAAGGCATCAAGTCAGGCGTGAATTGCATACGGCTAAAATCGGCGCGAATGGTTTTTGCCAAAAGTTTTGCCGTCATTGTTTTGGCGATACCAGGAACCCCTTCGAGCAAAACGTGACCATCGCAAAGGATAGACACGATAAGCAAATCCAGTAACTCTTCTTGCCCAACGATGACTTTTGCCAGTTCATCTTTCACATCATCAACTGCTTTTCGAATGATTGACAAATCTAAACGATTTTCGGTGATAGACGATACCCCCTCAGTATCTTGGACTTCTGGCAGTTGTTCTTCTACACTTTGCTCATTTTGAGGTAATAAATCAGTGTTCTCCATTCTTATTTACAAGATTTATAGAAAATATTTAAAAGATAATGAAAATCCACCATGCTATCGTCAGTCAAGCTGCGCCGAGCGATAAGGTGTTCATAATTCACAATTTTTTTGATATGTTCAAACGGCATACCCGCTTTGGCGGATAGCGTTTCTACAAATTCGTTGTTCATCTCCCGCGAAGTCAAACCATATCGCTCACGTACAAAAGTTTGAAATTGCTTCATCATCATTTCACACAAACGGACATGCTCGCCAGTGCGGAAATACATTTGCCCAATCGTTTGGATAAACTCCAAAGAAGTATTCGATTTTTCTTCCAAAATAGGAATAGTCCGTTGCCTTCTTTTCGCACCGAAAAATAAATACAAACCAATCAAAGCAAGGAATATAAACCATGCCCAACGGAGGGCGGGTTGCTCCAATATATATTTCAATGGACCATCTTTTTGCAACCGTGCATTCGACCCATTCATACGGCGCACCACTTCACGCGACGTACGGCTTTTGGTATCCCAATATATAGCCCCTGCTGTCAGGTGTGAAAAAGATTTAGCCACATATCGCGCCTTTGTGCTATCCAATAAATGAAAATTTGTAAACACTATCGGATTGGTGTGGATAAAAACAGCTCCTCTGCCATATGGTACTTTTATAAAATTGACAAATACATTATCCTCTTTATATTTACTCTTATTGTTTTTAAAAAATCCTAATGGTGTAATATTCTTTGCCCCCTCAGTACACTCACCGCGCAATGTGTCAATATACGACCAATCGTGGTTATATTTTTTTTCAGCAATGACAAACTCATACGCAAAGGCTTTATTTTCAATAAGTTGTGGATGGTTGAAATTCAAATCTACAGAATCGGTATATTCTTCACGAAAGCTATTATACGTTTCATAATCATCGTTACAACTATCTTTAAAAACTTGTTCTAATAAATAATTTGGAACGGCATTGGCGGCGATAAATGCCTTATTACCTTCATGCGTAAAGAGTAGTAACTTATCAATATCAGCACTATCGGCATAAAAACCGTCACCCATGAACATATAATTAGCGGGTTCATTAAGCGAGTCGGGATTGGGCAACGATTTTTTTAAAGGTTCTTTTAAATCAATCAAACTATCGTTTGGAAAAAAAGATTTTAGGAGACTACGCACAACAGCAGTACCAAAAGGCTCTTTACTTTTTTCAGCATAGGTCTCACGCCAATCAAAACGCTTCTTTTCATTTTTTTGATTAAAAAAAAGAAGTACGCCAATAGCTACGACGACAAGACCCAGCAGTATATATTTTGATAGATTGGACATTTATATCAGAATGAATGGTATATAAAAATTACACTTTTAGCTACACCATTTCTGTTTGAAAATTTTAGTTCGGAAAAATAACAACGCTTAGTATTCTACGACAATATCGGCATATTTCAAAAACATCTAATGCTTATTAATATTGTTATCAACATATTAACATTAGTATATAAACTATTCCTTTACAATCTTCTTAGCTTTTACGGAAGTTTTGGCTTTTGGTTTTTCTTCTTTAACTAATTCAAAAACCATTGTTGATAAAGGGGCAATAGTCAAGTTTAGATATTGCTCGCGCCCGTGCTTTTCTGCCGATTTTGTTTTAAGTTTTCCAGTGTTATACACACCACTACCGCCATATTGCTCGGCATCGGTATTGAGTATTTCAGCCCATTCGCCCGCATAAGACACCCCCATTTCGTAATTATACAATACTTGTGGCGAAAAATGGCAAATGACCAAAAGCGGGTTTGTGCCGTCCTCTCCTTTGCGGATATACGATATGACACTATTATGCGCATCGTCCATGCTTACCCACTCGAACCCCTCAGTATCAAACCCTCTTTCATAAATTGCGGGTTGATTTTTATTTAAGGCATTGAGGTCTTTAACAACGTTTTGAACACCTTTATGGTTTTTGGAATCAAGTAGCCACCAGTCCAATTGTTCCTTAAAATTCCATTCGCCGCCTTGTCCAAATTCACTGCCCATGAACAACAAGCGCGTACCAGGGTGGGTGAACATATAACCGAGCATAGCTCTCAAATTGGCGAATTGCTGCCATTCATCGCCAGGCATACGGGTTAGGAGAGAACCTTTGCCATACACAACCTCATCGTGGCTAATCGGCAACATAAAATTCTCAGTAAAAGCATAAACCAAACTGAATGTTATTTCATTTTGATGCCATTTGCGGTGAATAGATGGGCGTTTCATATAGTTTAAGGTGTCGTGCATCCAACCCATCATCCACTTTTGACCGAAGCCCAAGCCACCTGTAAAAGTAGGACGAGATACTCCAGTATAGGCAGTAGACTCCTCTGCAATTGTTACCACATCGGGGTATTGACCATATACGGCTTCGTTAAATTCTTTCAAAAAAGCAATGGCTTCTAAATTGTGATTGCCGCCAAAATCGTTTGGTATCCATTCGCCATCTTTACGGCTATAATCCAAATAGAGCATGGAAGCAACCGCGTCCACGCGCAAACCATCGGCATGATATTTTTCTAACCAAAATATTGCACTCGATATAAGAAAATTGCGCACTTCATTGCGTCCATAATTATATATGGCAGATTTCCAATCGGGATGATATCCCTGACGACTGTCGGCATGTTCGTATAGATGTGTGCCATCAAAATTGTAAATCCCGTGCGCATCCATTGGGTAATGTGAGGGAACCCAATCCAATATAACGCCCACACCCGCTTTATGAAAACACTCCATTAAGTACATAAAATCTTGTGGCGTACCGAAACGACTGGTGGGCGCAAAATAGCCCAAAGTCTGATAACCCCAACTTGGTTCGTAGGGATGCTCCATGACGGGCATAAACTCAATATGCGTAAAACCCATTTCAGCGACGTACGGCACAAGGTCTTCTGCCATTTCGCGGTAAGTCAATGAGCGATTACCTTCAAAACCTTTGCGTTTCCAAGATCCTGCATGAACTTCATAGACAGTCATAGGCTGTGGTTTAGCCGCTTTTTCTCTACGGATTGTGAGCCATGCGTCATCGCCCCAAGTGTAAGCCAAATCCCAAACGACAGAAGCTGTATTCGGTGGGGTCTCCCACATAAAGGCAAAAGGGTCTGTTTTTTCAAATACAACACCATTTCTGCCTTCAATTCGATATTTATAAAGTGTGACTTGACCGATATTTGGTACAAATATTTCCCAAATACCCGAGCCATCTAAGCGCACAGACATGGCGTGGCTGTCTTTATGCCAACCATTAAAATCACCAATAATTGAAACCTTATGCGCATTCGGAGCCCACACTGCGAAGAATACCCCCTCAGTATTTTCACCGTTTTTTGCAAGATGAGAACCCATTTTCTCATAGAGCTTGTAGTGCTTACCCGCTCTAAAAAGGTGAATATCGAAATCCGTAAAGAGACTAAAATAACTCATGGTTGGTATATTTTGCTTGATGCCTTTTACTATTTTGTGAAAAGGACAAAAATAATAAAAAACAGTTAGAGAGTAGTCTTTTATTTAAGTTTATCTAATAGCCATTGTTTCTCGACTACATTTTTTGTATCATTAATTTCTTCCAACAGTTTTTCTTTTTCCGCTTTATTTTTCATATCCAATTTAAAGATTTTCTTAATAAATTTTATCAAATTCAAATAATTATCCTTCAAATATCCAATATCTTTTTGACGCTGGATATATGTTTGAGTACTATCCATTAGAGAAGTTAATGCTTCGATTTCATTAATTTCAAAATAGATGCGCATTTGCACAGAACGTGCATGCAGATTGGTTTGAACGTCTCCAAAATCAGCCAATTGCAATAGTTTAAGGGCATTGTCATAGTCATTCAAGCGATAGAAATAAGTCGCTAAATTGAAATTATAAGCCGCTTCTCGATCTTTCGGATGTAGAAAAATTTTATATTCCTCTATAAATAACTTTGACCATTCATATTTTTCTAAGCGCAACGAAACGGTTACAGCATTTGTATAAGTAAACTTAGATAGTACTCCATTTTCAAACAAACATTTGTTTTCGAGACCAGATTGCATCAAATCAAAAAACTCATTTAAGAATCCTAACTCGTTAGCATTTATCCTTTTTATACAAAAATTAATAGCTTGAAGGTATAATACCCTTGCTTCACTTTTAGGAAAGAGCATCCAATTTTTGTGTATCAGTTTTTTTAGTACTTCAAAATATTTATTCTGATTTGTTTTTAAAGCCATTAAAGCATTAAAATATATGCGAATAGCTACCCCCTCAGTATTTTCATACAAATTTTCATTTTTTTCAACCCACTCTATCACTGTATCCAACAAAGGAAGTTGGTATTTTTCAAAAGTAGTTGTTTTATTATATAAAGCAGCACAAGCATTCTTTAGCAGGCCTGAAATATAAAAAGAATTTAATGCTTCAAATAATTCTTCAAAAGGCATATCTCCTTTTCTGCGCATAAAAGTAATGCTATCTACCTTTTCAATTTCTAAAAGATAATTCATGTAATGAAAATCAGCATTTCGATAAGGATTTTCTTTAATCAACACTTCGCTATTTGTCATTTCTTTTTCAAAATAATCATCAAATCCGCGCTTTCGCATTGATTTAGCCAACGATAATTGTACATCAATATCATTGCTCTCCCATTCTTTTTGTGCTAAATATTGCCTAATAACTTTTAATAAACTATGCATAGTGAAGCGCAATGCGGCATCATCATAAGGCTTATTGGCATACAAAATAGTATAAATCTTTTCTTTTTCAAATAGAATCGGTGCACTGCCAAGATGCTGGGCAAGGTAATTAAAAAGCATCAAAACGTCCTCTCTCTGGTTAAAATAGGGGCTTTGCACAAATTTTCCTAAGTCACGGAGTTCCGTTTTAGAAAAACTTTTAAGAATTTTTAGTACATTACTATTATACATTTCAACATAGTTAATTCTAAATTATTGATTATTAATTTTTTATGAAAAATAACACTTAACAAAGGTAAAAAAATGTTTTTGCATTTGTAGTATTTTGGGGTGACATTTGTATTGTTGATTAAATTAGAGTTAGGATATTATAGAACAAATGAACCATAGATGACACTGGGTTTTTAAGACATAAACTATTCTGAAAGAAAAATCAGTATAAATTAGTTTAATCAGTGTCATCTGTGATTCATTTGTTGTATAATATCCTCAATTCATTATTACAAACTACGAACAAACTATTGGCTGTGAGCAAGAAACTGATTCTATTTATTATTTTTTTCCTCCATCTTGCCTACTCCTACGG
>JAYVKQ010000125.1:0-8406 GCA_043768285.1 Saprospiraceae bacterium
TTCATTTTTATTCTTTGATGTATCTTCTCTTTTCTGTTTTTCATAAAAAAGTGAACAAAGCAAACCATCATATATTATGTCTGAATATTTTTTGAAGAATAAAACAAAATCAAAATCTACCCCCTTGATGGCACCACCGCGCCACATCACGCTTTGCGTGACAGTACCAAAGGCTTGTTCTATTACTTTTTGTAATCCATCAGCACAACTCCATGCGTTTTCGATAGCATACACATAGGTATGAAAAACAAAAGGCTTGCTCAAAACAGGGTTTTCTAAGAAGTAATCATAATCGGCATCTCTACAAAATATCAATTGATTGTCAGCAAAATCCATATACTTTTTCATATCGCCTATGCCTTTAGCTTTTGTATCGTTTTGAAATATCGAATAAAACCTCAATGATTTATTGGGCAAGGCTTTGTTAATTATGGGTTGCCAAAATTTAATATCACTTTCATTTTCTACTCGCACAGCAATGCCTTCAACACCATTTCTTCTGAATGATAGTTGCGTATTCGTTTTGATTTCTAAAGCTGTATTCTCGTAGGTATTCATGCAGTTTGTAGTATTTTTTTACGAATACCCTTACCATTAGCTTCTTCAATAAAAAACAATTTGTCCATCCAACCTTTTGCAAATATGCTTGATGAGTGTGTAGCGATAATTAATTGGCAGTTTGGGTTTAAAGTTCTGATAATTTTAATCAATTCATATTGCCACTCAAAATGTAGAGACATTTCAGGTTCATCCATTATCAAAACAGATGGTTTTTCATCTTGACAGAGAACGGTAATTAAAATAATCAACAGTTGTTTTTCACCTGATGACAATTGATATGGGGAAATTTTTGTTCCATCATCAAGCATAAAAGCCAACCTATTTTCTTTTTCAACGACTTTTTTATCAGTACCTTCAAATAGTTGATTGATGGCACTAATCAAGAAAGTCCATTTCTTGAAAACTGTTTCGGGATTGAGGTTTTCATAAATTATTTTATTACTCAATGTAAGCCTATAATCAACGTATTTATCAATTATTTCATCTAATTCCTTATCTAAATGAGTGAGTATATATGGTTTATTTAATTTATCATACTCATTTTTTTCAAAGAGAACTTTATCAAATGTACTTATAAAATTAATATTAATGCTATGTCTTGGTGTAGTATTAACAACTCCCATTACTTTATCTTTGATAAGATTATTCTTATCAACATAAAAACCCTCCCCAGGAATAGATATAAAGTGACTAATATTACTACCACTATGGTAATATGTAATTTTAATTTCTATAAATATCTCTTTCAGATTTTTTTTTGTGAAATTCGTTTCAAACGATGAATATATTAAATCCAATATCGTACTCTTACCAGTCCCATTCTCACCCACAAGGATATTGACATCTGGATTGAGTTTCCAATCCACATCATAGCGACCCCATAAGCCCTTAATTTCGATGCGGTCTATATATTTTGCCTCTTTATTATCCATAAAATGTATTATTTATCAACAAAAGTAGCATTAAAATCTATAAATCGCTACCCCCTCAGTATTTTACTATAATTTTATTACGCCGCCGTCGCCACAAACTCCGTCATATTCCCCAACATTCTAAAATCCACTGCCGTCACTTGACTGACACCTTGTTCGGGCATATGTACACCATATATCACATCCACTGCTGCCATTGTCGCCTTGTTGTGCGTGACGATGATAAATTGTGAATCTTTGGAGAATTTCTTAATGATTTTGTTGAATTTCTCAATATTCGCATCGTCCAAAGGCGCGTCCACCTCATCGAAAATACAGAAAGGGGCAGGTTTATACAGATATAGTGCTAAAAGTAAGGCAGTAGCCGTCAGCGTTTTTTCTCCTCCCGATAGCTGTGCGATGCTTTGTGGGCGTTTGCCTTTTGGCTTGGCAATGATTTGAATACCCGATTCCAATGGGTTTGCGGGGTCTGTCAATATCAAATCTGCGGTATCTTCTTCATGAAATAAGGATTTGAATACATCTATGAAGTAAAAACGCACTGTGTTGAAGGCTTCCAAAAACTGGGCAGTTGCCGTTTCTTCAATTTCTTTCATCGTCAAAAGAAGGTCTTCTTTTGCACCTACTATATCGTTACGCTGAGTATTAATGGTGTCATAACGTTCCTTCATTTCGTTGTAGGCTTCGACTGCCATAGGATTTATCTCGCCGTAGGTATCCAATTGGCGTTTTTGATTTGCAACTTTTCGCTCCAACTCGTCACGATTAAGCCCTTCTTTTGGTTTTTCGTTAATCACATCATTGACACTCATATTGAATTCCACTTGCAAACGCTCGCCAATAGACGTGATTTGTATCTTCAAATCGCTGAATTTATCCTTCAAATTGTTGATAAGCAATTGCATATCTTGCCGTTGTCGGTTGTATTTCCGCAAGTCGTCCTCCATTTTATTGATGGCATTCTTCTTTTGGAAATAACCTTGTTCAAAAGCGTTTAGGTGCGTTTCATGCTCACGGCGTAGCTTGTAACCTTCTTGCAAATCGGTTTCAAAACGTGCCAAATCATCCTCAACGTGTTCCAGTTCCTCTTTGGATTGGGTGAGAGTTTGGGTATTTTGCCTAATTGTGTTTTCACTTTCTTGTTTCTGCCTTTCCCTGAAATTTAACTCACCTTGTAAGGTCGAAACCTTATTTTGTTGGCGGATAAATTCGATATTCTTTTCGTTATAGGCTTGCGAATTTTGCGACATCAAATCAGACACAGAACGGAACGAGCCATCAGCATCTGCCATTTGTGCTTTTATGGCTTCGGCATCGCGTTTTCTGACCACCATGCGGCTGTCCATATCTTCTATGGATTTAACCAAATGGTTAACTCTATCATTTGCGTCTAATTTTTTATCATCGGCTTCGTCAATAAAAGTTGAGAAATTATCAATGCGGGTTTGCAAAAAAACTTTCTCTTGACGGGTTTTGTTGATGACCTCTTGCAACTGCGTTAGGTCTTTTTTCTTTTCATTATTTTTTAAAAAACTAATATTGCTACGCGCTTGCGAAAGCTCTTTATTCAAGCCCGATGCGATCCCCTCAGTATCAGCAATCGTTTTTTCTAATAATTCTAAGTTCTTCTTACGCCCAATTTTTTTACCTTCAAAAAGACCGACAGAACCACCTGAAATACTGAACCTACGGCGGCTCATTGCACCACTTTTCGTCAAATAAACGACCCCCTCCCGACTATCTCGGGATGTACCATCAGTATTGACAGCATAATCATTCAAATTTTCACTATCTGCAATTAAAACATTGAATAACAAATAGTTAAATAAGGATTGATATTGCATATCGGCTTGTATCAAATCTATTGCGGGGCGGGCATTGACTAAGCCTTTGGTCTCAAATTGGGTATCGTTGAAAGCATCCAAAACGAAGAAATTGGCTTTGCCTTTTTGGGCATTGCTCAATAAGCGAATAGCGGCATATGCCTGTTCTAAACTTTGGACAACGTAGTAATTTAAGTAGGGTTCGAGGTAGTTTTCGATAGCCGTTCTGAAATCTTCTTTGACATATATAAGGTCGGACAATAGGGGAGCTTTCCACGTTTTATCGTTGCTCAAAAAGCGAATAGACTCGGGATAGCCCTCCAAACTTTCGACCATAGATTTGGTCAGTTTGAACTCATTTTTTTGTTGGTCAAGTTTTCTATTCGTTTCTGTTAACTGTTTGGTTAAACTATCTAATTGAATATTTGCTTTCTCTAAATCACCCAAACGTTGTTCTTCATCGCGTTCAATTACTTGAATATCAGTTAATTGTACATTTTCTTTCGTTTCTAATGCTTTTAACTTTTCGGTTAATAGTTGTATCTCCTCACGTCTGCCTTTTGTATCATCCTCAATGCGCTGTGCATCGCGTTTTAGGTTTTCAATCTGATTGGTAGATATGGCTTTTTGCTTCTCCAATTCGATAATATCGCGCTCAATAACTTGTTGTTTTTGCAAATATTCATCTAAACCCGCCTTCAAAGAGCCGTGATTGTTGCGTATATCATCGAGGTGTTTTTTAGCTTCCGCCAATTGGTCTTCGAGCTTTTGTTCAAGGCGGCGTTCTTGGTTTATTTCAGTGCGGTAGTAATCAATGTCTTCGTCGAGTTGCGTTTGACGGCTTTTGAGGGTTTGAATTTGCTCCGTCATTTTTTGTACATTTTGTACAATAAATGATTTGCGTTGTTGCGACAGTCCTTTTTGATTTTCTGTCCCTCTTATGCGCCCGACTATGCTATTCAACTCACGTTGGCGTTCACTCAAAAGTTGCTCGTTTTCGACATTATTCTTCTTTTCTTTTTCAATATTGGCTTCTAATTGGATACTTTCTACGTCAATTTGGCGGTATTTATCCGTTTCGACTTCGATTTGTTTCTCCAATTTTTTATACTCATCTTTAAAAGACGAGAGCTTTAAGACCGCCAAATCAATCGCCATTTTTTTATATTCGGCTTTGAGGTCGAAGTATTTTTGGGTGCGTTTTGCTTGTTTTTCAAGCATTTTAAGGTTATTGTCTATTTCAAAAAGCAAGTCTTCTACGCGGTTGAGGTCTTCTTCGGTACTGGCAAGTTTGTTGAGTGTTTCGTTTTTGCGCTGCTTATATTTAGATACGCCCGCTGCTTGTTCAAACATGGCGCGGCGCGAGTTCTGTTTATCGTTCAATATATCGTCCACCATACCGAGGGCGATGATAGCGTAGCTGTTCGAGCCAATGCCCGTATCCATAAACAAGGTCGTAATATCTTTCAAACGACAGGTAACACCATTCAAGCGGTATTCCGATTCACCTGATGCGTACAATATGCGCGTGATAGCGACGCTGGCATACTCGGTAGGCAAAATGTTTTTAGTATTTTCAAAAGTGAGGGTAACGGAAGCAAATTGCCCTGCTTTGCGCTTTTTAGTGCCGTTAAAAATGACGGAATTCATTTTATCTAAGCGCAATTCCGAGCTTTTTTGCTCACCCAACACCCAACGAATAGCATCCACCACGTTGGATTTGCCCGACCCATTGGGTCCGACAATGCCAATCACATCCTCATTAAAGTTAATCACCGTCTCGTTGGCGAAACTTTTAAAACCTTTTATTTCGAGCGTTTTTAGCCGCATATTGACCTGTATCTCCGCGCAAGAAGGCGTTGTTCATAGATATTTTTATAAAAAAAGTGGGCAAATATAGGTTGTTTTGGCAGATATAGGTACAATCGTTGATGGATTGTGGATAAGTTATGACTTATGCACATTGTTAAATAATAACTTGAACGGGCTTAAAATACTGAGGGGTATCGAGGCAATTTCTCAAATCACAACACATTAAATTATCTCTAAATAAAAAAAATAAGCAATATATTTTCAAATATAGAAAAAAACCTTTACATTAGCGGTGAAAACAAGCATTATAAAAGTTTAGAACTACGCACACAACCCAATGAAAAATTATACAAACAGTAATAATACTGGGCAACATCTTAAAGACCTTATCAAACAAGGGGAATTGGATGTCGCCTTAGAAGAATTGGGACACCTTTGCCCCAATGATAATTACATCAACAACCTTATCGGTCAGTATTATGCAGCCAAAAAAGACAAAGAGCAAGCACAGACGTATCATGCCGAGAATGGGGATGCTACCATCGCTATAAACCGCGTAAGAGATGCCGCTTTGCAGTATATTGACGAGAAAAACGGTCAATTTTCAAAAAAAAGGATTAACTTTTGGTCGCCTTATTGCTATATTATCGGCTATATTCCTGCTTATATGGAAAAAGACGCACTGAGCTATTGTTATGTACGCATTGCCGAAGAAACCCTTAAAGAAACTATTAGAAAAGCTTTAACTCAAAAAAAGCAAACTATTAAAGCCGATTTAGAAGAAAAAAAGGTGCAAATTGAAGACAATAATAGCCCGACCACTTTTACATCTAAACTTGTAGAGTTAACCTACTCTGATACCACGCATTTTGACATTATTCAAATTCAAAACAAGCAACAACCCTATCACAAAGGCGATATTGTGGAATGGGATTATCGTGTAAAACCTCTTTGTGAAGGCAATTTTCCCTTAGTTTTAAGGCTTGAAAGTGATAAATTATCTGAAAAAGTATTCAACAAAGATGTGCAAGTAATCCCAAATGGGGCGTATAATGAACAGCATGCTTTAGGTAATGTCAAAGAAGCACCCCAAGTGCCACGTTATTATTTTCCAAACAATAAATTTGTTATTGCCTTATTGCCATTGTTAATTTTTCTGTCAGCTAATCTATTCGCTGTGGGCGTTGGGGGAGGCATCGCAGCCATAATTCTTATTGGTAGTCTAACGAAAAAAGACATCAATGTTACATTCAATAGAAAGTTGAAATTATCTGACGTAACTATCAAAATAGATGGTATTACACCTGATACCGTCTATAAACTTACTGATTCGACCATTCAAGTAAGTCATGATTTTAGCGACTTAATTAGTAAGGATTTGGACAAAGGCGATATGGATCATGTATTAACTGTAACAACAAATGGGCATAAGGACACAAGTTACCCATTCTCTACTTTGGGTATGGAAAATTATAATTTTAAGTTTGTGCCTATCACAAAGCCGCCTATTCCACCTATTCAACCAAAGCCTAATCCGCCGACTAACCCTCAGCCGCCAAACCCTATAGGTAAAACTTTAAATCCAGATGACACTACTTTAGAAAAACCCATTGTTATTATGCTCAGAAGTTCATTACCTTTTAAGGAAGACCCCGTAGTGGAAATTGATAATGAAGCTATGGATTATATCACATTAGTGAATAACAATAAAGATATTAAGATTGAATACCCAGAAAAAAAAGATAACAAACCTAAAATTATTACGGTTACAGAAGGCAAAAGAGTATGTAAGACCACAGCGATTATTGATAAAGATAGTAATGACTATAAATTATTGTGTAATGGTAATGTTGCAGATGCACCTAAACCTAAACCAGAGGATGTACCTACATCTAAAAAACCACCAGTGCCAAAAGTTTCTGTCTATAAGGTCGTTTTTATATTAGATGAAGATATTTTGAAGCATAAAGAAGCCATTGAAGTTCAGTTAGATGGGCATGTAAAAAAGTATCTAAAGGAATATCGATTTGATGGCAATGCGTTAATATTACCCGTGTATGGCAATGCAGATAGAAATGGCGATAAGCTCAATGACCCGCGTGATATTCGGTTACAATTACTTATACCTTCAAAAACGCCAATTGGTCTATGTTCTTTTAAAGGCAGTTTGACAAAAGACATTACTTTTAAATGCAACGAATGTGTGGCTTTGAAGTAAAGATGTTCGTTTTATTTAGTTACTAAGCATATAATTTTGAGAAAAAATACAACGAATTATTGATTTATAGAAAGACTGTACTTGTACATTTTCTAAACGCCGACGGATAAATGATAGATTTTACAATAAAAAAAGCTATCTTTGTCCAAAACGTTGTTTTATAATTTTTATATAAAAAAAACTGTATATATGAGTTTCTTAGACAGACTATTGGGAAGACGCGAGGAGGTGAAAATTACCCAATCTATTTATACAACCAATCAGGGTGATGTAAATACCCTTGAAATGGAGGCTGCAACTTTATACAACACACATAGCTTTGCCGATGCCACCAACCTTATTGAAAATGGCATCCGTCAATACCCTAATAGTGCTTTTCTGTATTATATACGGGGCTTGATAAAAGAAGATAAAGGGGATTTCAAAACGGCAATTTACGATTTTTCTAAGTTTTTGGAAAGAAAAGACAATGATTATAATGGCTTTTTCAAGATGGGACTTTGTAATCAAAAATTAAATTTTTCTACAAAAGCCATCGAATTTTATGATAAATCTATCATTTATTTCAGCAAAAATACGACGGATACAGCTTTGACACCACTCTTAAAATTACATCTGCCCCTCGAAGTAATATATACGAACAGAGGTACTTGCAAATCGAACATTGGTGATATTGAAGCTGCCATGAGTGATGCAGACAAAGCGATTGACATCAATAGCAACCATGCAGAAGCCTATTTTTTGAAAGGTAATTTGTGGGCAAAACTTGGCAATAGGGAGTCATCAATTGCCTCACTTATCCAATCTTCTGATTTGGGTTTTCAACCTGCCAAATCACAATTGGGCAGAATGGGGCTTGATAACAAAGGTGTAGTAAAAAATGCTGTGTAAAGCACGTAAATACTGAGGGGGTATTGATTTTTCGTACAAAAAATCAATACCCCTTGTTTTTACCCTAAGCGGCTGGACAAAATTATTTTGCAATACCTTTCCAAAAGTTGCAAACTTTTGGAAAGGTTAAACAAGTTGATAATCAATATATTACGAATAAATTGACCCC
>JAYVKQ010000126.1:0-18415 GCA_043768285.1 Saprospiraceae bacterium
GGGCTTCGATGGGTATCAAAGTCATAGGTGAACCCGCAGACGGCTGCATTTGGACGTGTGCAAAAAGACCCGCTGCCATGCGTTTGCCTTTTGTATTGACGGCAATTTCGACCTCATATGTGCCACTCGTAGCGTCCACGATATCAGCTAATTTGGATATACGCCCTGTAAATGCCTCATTTGGATAGGCATCGAAAGATAAAGTAGCACTATTGCCTACGCGTAAAGCTGCCCAATCGCGGTCACTCACCCCTACACGCACGACCCAATCGCTGCTGTTAGCTGTTGCTTCATTGATGAAAAATAAGGGCATACCCGGTCCTGCCAACTCGCCTTCATTCATCAATTTTTTCAAAACCTTGCCACTACGCGGTGCGCGGATTTCTGAAAATCGTTGATTGAATTTGGCAATTTCAAGCGTTTTATTAGCTATATCTGACCCTGTTGTGGCATTTTGCACTGTTTCTAAAGTCGCGACAGTATCCGCATACAGGTTTTTGGCACGTTGCAAATCGCGTTCTGCCTTTTGCACGCCGAGTTGTGCTTGTGCTACTTGCGAATTGATTTCGGTCATATCGAGCGTAGCAAGCAACTGACCCGCCTTCACATCATCACCTTCGCGGACGTAAATTTTGTTGATAACACCGCCCGTTTTGAACGATAATCGCGCTTCTGCTTTCGACATCAGCATACCCGTGCCTACTATCTCGTGGGCGATGGATTTGGTCTGTACCGCTACCGTTTTCACAGCGATTATCTCCATATCGTCTGCTTTTTGCACAGCATTTTGCACAGGCAATGTTTCCGCTTTTGATTTTTTACAAGCGTTAAAAACGGTCAAAATACTGAGGGGTATCAGTACTGATAAAAATAGTCGGGTTGATTTTAATGAGTGCTTTTTCATTTTACATATATATTTATAAAATATTGATATTCATACAATTAAAACAATTTTTATTTTCGAATAAAACACTTTATTTTTGTGAAAAATTTAAACATGACAGAAGTAATTATTAAAATTAAAGAACCATCAGAACTTCAAAGGCTATACTCTTTTTTGGAGCAATTCAAAATGGAATATCGTTTTAAAACACAGTCAGCACCTACTAAAAAAAAAGGAGATATTGATAAGGTTTTAAAACTGATAGATAGTGGAGCTTTTGAAATCCCCAATTTCGATGAATTTATGGCGGATTTTGAAGAAAATCGTCAAGATCGCCCTTTGCCTGGTCGTGAATAAAACTATACAATCAATTATGAGAATACTGGACAGTAATATCGTCATTTATGCAATACAACCATCATTCAGCTATCTAAAGCCATTATTGCATGATGCTAATAATTTCATTTCAGAAATTACAAAACTTGAAGTTTTAGGCTATCATAAGCTCGATAACCTTGAAAAACAGAACTTAAATTTGCTTTTCAATACGCTTCAAATAATTCCAATTAATTCAAAAATTATTGACCAAGCTGTTTTATTGAAACAGGCTCAAAAAATGTCAATTGGTGATGCAATTATTGCAGCAACAGCACTTTTGAATAACTTTGAAGTTAAAACTCGGAACGTTTCTGATTTCCAAAGATGTAACTTAAGGGTTTCTAATCCTATAATTTAGAATTTATACCCTGCTTCCGCACGTTCCAATTCCACCTCGCGCATCAAGACCGTAAACTGCGCTAAACTGCGTTTCAATTCAGCCATCGTCATTTGGGTGCGGGCATCTACGACTTCAATTTGAAGGGCTTGCCCTTCGCGGAAACGGCGTTCAATCAAACGGTAATATTCTTTGGTAGCAGTCAATTCGGCATCATTCATTTTGAAGGCTTCGCGTGCTGTTTCCAAATTGGTGCGACTAACCCGAATTTGCAATTGAATTTGCTGTAATATTTCCGCTGATTGTGCTTGTAATTTCTTCAATTCAAGCTCATTGTGTAGAATTTTCAGCTTTTCGACTTTGCCTGTATATATGGGTACGTCCATTTGCAAACCTAACAAACCAAACGTTTGGTTCCATACTTTGAAGCCAAAACCTTGAAAACCTAAGTCCAAAGCCACCCCGATTTTTGGTGTTTTGTAACTTTCGTTCATCTTTTTTTGTATAGTAATAGCTTTTTCTGCACCATGTATTTGGGCAAACTCTTCCCTATGCGCTTGAATGGAAGATGTACTTTGGATAGTACTTTGTGCTTGTAAAGAAGGCTGTGTCATCAAAGTATCATCCAACTCAATTTTGGTATCAAAAGGTTTATTGAGTAAAAAATTGAAATAGGCAGCTGCGTTTTTGACGTTGTTTTCTGCTTCCATAATATTATTTTCAACTTTTGCAATTTCCACTTTGGCTTTCAAAACATTGGCATTGGTCGCCACATCATTTTTGACCAACTTTTCATTCACACGCAGGTTTTCGCGTACCAAAACGAGAGCGTTTTTATATATCGTAACAGCATGATTGGCTTGCATATATTGGATATACGCCAGCTTAATTTGCTTTACCAATTCGCGTTTATAGACGTTTATTTTGGCTTGCTCAATAGGTATCAATTCTTTTTTTATCTCCCGATTATAGTATATTTCTTTATTTAAAATCGGATATACGGTATGCAATTTTGTCTCGTGAAAATTATTAGGCAAGAAGTTAATCGATTGATTTTCAAGAGTTTTGAACTGATTACTGTTCGTCAGTTTATTCAAAGCTGAATAAGCGGGGTTCAATAAGTCACCTATTGGAAACTCGATATTCCGACCTCCTGCCGCAAGGGAATACTGCATTTGAAAATTGACGCGAGGCATAAAAAGGGTCTTAGCTTCTTCCAAAGCGGAGTAGCTTTTTTCGAGGTCAAATTGTTGAGTTTTTAAACTGGCATTGCTCGCTAAACCTTCGCGGATATAGTCTGCCAATATATCGCTGTGTTGGGCTTGCGCTTGGGCAAATATAGTACCCCCCCTCAGTATTAGGAGGCAAAAAACAAGGGTTTTTACAGTCGGGTGATATAACATAAGTGTAAATTTTAAACAGCTATCAATTAATGAACGATGTTCATTTTTATGTGTCGGATGTATTTCCTGCATGTATGCAAATCTTGGGTTGAAAAGCCCCGTTAGGTGTGAAATTATATAACCATTGCACCCCTAAAAGAACTTTTTAACACATTATCGTACATACAAAGGTTTTAATAAAATAAGTGTAATGCTATGGGAAAACGGTGAACCGTCGTTTTTGGGGTTTGAACCGATGTACGATGTTTGATGTACGAGGTACGAGTTGCATAACATTGGTTATTTGTATAGTTTAGCTCGTACATCAAGCATCGTACATGACTTAAATCCATCTCCTCGTTTTAGCACAAAACATTGCAAAGTCATCTCTATGCGATTTTGCTAAAAAATCTTCTTCTAAACGCACTTGTATTTGAACAACGATGACACCCTACGGTATTTCGGTATTTTTCTACAACTGCCGAATTTACTTTATATTAAAATAAATGCGTAGATTTTTTAGCAACAGTCGTTTTTGCAAACGGCACATAACTCGGGCGCGCCAAAAAGTAGCGCAATATCATATCTTCGGTATAGTTTATCAGTTGTTTCAAATCCTCACCAGCATACATACGTAGGCGATTGCGTAGGTAAAGCGATATCATACCGTGCGATGAACTCCAGAACATAAACGCTAAGGTTTGGGCATTTTCGTCCTTGAAAAGACCCTTATTTATGGCTTCTTGTACCGTTTCAACCAATAAATTATAGACACTTTGTCCACAAGGCCAGTCGTCCATATTGGCTTCTGCACACATAGGTTCGTTCAAAATAAACATCAAATCGTAGAGTTCTGGGTTTTTAAAAGCAAAAGTGATGTATATCTCCGACATGGCTCTCAATCTATCAACAGGGTTTTGGATAGGTGTTAATTCGCGCTCCATTTGCTCCAATAGTTGCTTAAAAGCCCATTCGTGCATGGCGTGATATAGCTCATGTTTGTCTTTAAAATAGAGATAAAGTGTCCCTGCGGCATACTCTATACGTTGGGCAATACCCCTCAGTGTTAGTTTATCGTAACCTTCTTCAATATACATTTTGATAGCGGTATCAACGATGAGTTGCCGCATCTCTACCTTTTCACGCGCCCGTCTTGTGTTGGTTGCTGATGTCATGTATGGCGTTGTATGTGTTATTGTATGAATAATAAATGAACAATGCAAATATACTGAACATTGTTCATTATTTACAAATATTTTTTAAAATTATTCTGATGTTTTCTTATAAAATAAGACCAAATTTCTTTCTTGCCATGTTAATGAACGGGCGTTCTACGGCATAGTAGAGTAGGGTTGCTAACATTAAAGTTAAACTAATTGTAGAAGCTGCCATAATAAGGCGTGTGCTTAACAAGTCTGTATGACACTGATTTTTAAACCAATCAAAATGGGGGTTTATCCAAACGATAACTGTCAGCCATTGCATCAAATAAATGCTGTAAGAGATTTTTCCTAAGAAAATCAAAGGTTTTAGGCTCAAAAAGTGCTGCCATTTTTCACTCATAATAATCCAAATCAGCAATAGAAAAGAGGCAATAGCGGAAGGTTGATACCAATCAAAGCCTGTAAATTGACGTATCATCAAAAAGGCTTTTGTGTTTTCAATTTGGTAGGTGATATAATTTTATGAAAATACTGAGGGGGTGCTTGTTTTGCGAGTACCCCCCTCAGTATCGGAGCTGTTGTATTTCAAATTTAACATTTTCCGCTTAAAAACAATATATATTCAAAATACTTATTTTCTGAAATAATAATCAGCAAGAGCGTGTGCAATAGCACGTGGATTGGCTTCATCTGTATTAGTGAGAATAATAATTGACAACCCATCATGCACAAAACGTGCATATACAGATCTAAACCCAATATTAGCACCACCATGCAAAATTACTTTATGACCTCTGTATTCATCAATTGTCCACCCAAAACCATAATATTCCTTTAAATCTGCTTTATCCGAAGTTTTAATAAATGGTTGCCATAGTTTTTCCCAATTGTCTTTTTTTAAAATAAGCTTTTCTTCCATAAGCACTTTTTCCCATTTAATCATATCTGAAGAAGTAGAGAGAAATCCACCACTGGGTCGTATGCCAAACATGGCAGTGGCATTCATTAGCGTGCCCTGATTATGCATATATCCATTGGCACGGTTAGGAATGATGCGATAAAAATCAGTCAAATAACTATTATTCATGCCTGCTGGTTTAAATAACTTATCTTGAATGTAATCCTGCCAGGGCATACCACTTACCTGTTTTATAATTTCTGCCAACATAAAATAAGCTAAATTACAATACTGGTATTTTTCCCCTGTTTTAAAAACGAGTGGTAGGTTGTAGGCAGATTTAATAATGTCTATATCGGGTTGTATTTTGAAATTGTCATAGGCAGGAGCTTCCCTTTGCAAGCCTGATGTGTGCGACATTAGGTGCTTTATTTTGATAGGTTGCCATGTTTCTGGTGCATCAGGGAAAAATTTATGTGCCGCATCCTCAATATCTAATTTTCCTTCTTCCATTAATGTCATAATAGCAGTTGTAAAAAACTGCTTACTCACTGAACCAAGCCTTATGACCGTTTCGGCGGTAACAGGTACATTAAGTTCTACATTGGCGAGTCCATAACCTTTGTTTACAATAGCTTGACCGTTTTTTATGACAGATAGCGAAAGCCCAACGATTTTTTGCTTCTCCATCATTTGCTTGACGATAATATCCGTACTATCAATCTGTGCAAATGAGAGCGTTGGAAGAAAGAAAAAAAGCAACAATTTTTTCATATCAGAATGATTATTTTATTAATGAAAATCATACTACGTAAATATGTGTCGGCGTGTATTTATATGTAGAACAAAGTTATAAGCTTTATCTTGATCTGCAATATGTTATAAAATTTAATTCACCTTTCTAATTCTACTTTGGCACTTTAAAAATTCCCGAAGGGTATAAATGTTTATGGATACAGATTTACGAATTTAGTATAATCCCGATAGGGATTTCTGTAAAATATAAGCCTAAAAACATATAATTCCATTCGGAATTATCGAAGAATGGCTCATTCATTTTCTATAAACATATATTCCCTTCGGGAATTTTCAAAGTGCCAAAGTAGAACTAAAAACATAGAGGATAAAGAGGTAATGACGATATGATTAACAATGTGCGTTCAAAATTAAGCCCCCATTCACATAATTTTTAATAAATATTTTTCTCCAAATATTTTTTTATTTCCCAAAAAAGAATAGTATATTTGCCCCCTAATAGA
Source organism: Saprospiraceae bacterium (assembly GCA_043768285.1). Classification (GTDB taxonomy): domain Bacteria; phylum Bacteroidota; class Bacteroidia; order Chitinophagales; family Saprospiraceae; genus JAAFJT01. The sequence goes on from JAYVKQ010000126.1 coordinate 6,301, forward strand.
ATAAGGCTTTGTGCTTCTCATTACTAAATCATTGAAAATCAATTAGATGGTTATAATTTCGCGCCCTTTCATCGGCTTATTGAGTACTCGTAAAATGATGTAAAGAACCAAAACTTAGACAACTAAAAGTAATTTAGCTGTCTGAGTTGTCGTCATTTCAATAATGATGAATCATGATTTATGAATGATGAATGCAATTTAGGTTTGTTTTTATGAACTATTTCATAAGAAGATAACACAGAAACTGCACCCAACATAAAAATATTTACTAATTGATAATGGATAGAAGATAATGGATAATATTTTACGATGTATCATTCATTGTTTTTCATGCATCATTGCTCAGAAATTTGTCGTTTTAAGTCTAAATAAAACAATAGTTATATGACAGCAAATAATATTTTGTATCCCGAGAAGAACCGTATTAATTTCGGGAAAATTCGTCTCACCGACGAGTCGCCAGATTTGCTGGAAATTCAGTTGAAGTCGTTCCACGAATTCTTTCAGTTGGAAACGACTCCTGAAAACCGCACGAATGAAGGGTTGTTTAAGTGCTTCCAAGAAAACTTCCCAATTACTGATGCCCGTAATATTTTCAATCTCGAATTTTTGGATTACTATGTGGACCCGCCTCGTTATTCTATCGAGGAGTGTATCCACCGTGGGTTGACCTATTCGGTGCCTTTGAAAGCCAAATTGCGTTTGAGTTGCAATGACGTAGAACACGTGGATTTCGAGACCATCGTTCAGGACGTGTTTTTGGGTAATATTCCTTACATGACCCCGAAAGGGACTTTCGTTATCAATGGTGCAGAGCGCGTGATTGTATCACAATTGCATCGTTCTCCGGGTGTATTCTTTGGGCAATCTTATCACCCAAATGGTACTAAGATTTATTCTGCGCGTGTTATCCCGTTCAAGGGTGCATGGATGGAATTTGCAACGGACATTAATAACGTCATGTATGCTTATATTGACCGTAAGAAAAAATTTCCTGTGACGACCTTGTTACGTGCTATCGGTTTTGATACGGATAAGACCATTTTAGATTTGTTTGGTTTGGCTGAGGAGGTAATGGCTACGCGTGAGAATTTGACAAAATGTGTGGGTCGCAAATTGGGCGCACGGGTATTGAATGAATGGTACGAGGATTTCGTGGATGAGGATACAGGTGAGGTAGTAACTGTACCCCGTAGTGAGGTGATTTTGGAGCGTGATACCATTCTCGATGAAAATAATATCGAAGACATATTAGATGGCGAAATTGAAATGGTTATCCTACAAAAGGAAAGCGTTTCGGAAGATTACTCCATTATATATAATACATTGCAAAAAGACCCATCTTCTTCTGAAATAGAAGCGGTGAACTATATCTATCGTCAATTGCGTGGTACTGACCCACCAGATGACGAAACAGCGCGTGGTATTATTGACAAATTATTTTTCAGTGATAAACGCTACAATTTGGGTGAAGTAGGTCGTTACAAAATCAACCGCAAGTTGGAAACCAATATGGATATGTCTGTTTTGGTTTTGACAAAAGAAGATATTATCGCCATTGTGCGCTATATCGTGCGTTTGATAAATGACCGTGCAGAGATTGACGATATTGACCACTTAGCGAATCGCCGTGTGCGCTCGGTAGGTGAGCAATTATATGCACAGTTTGGTGTTGGTTTGGCGCGTATGGCACGGACTATTCGTGAGCGTATGAATGTACGTGACAATGAGGTATTTACGCCGATTGATTTGATTAATGCAAGAACTTTATCGAGCGTAATCAATTCCTTCTTTGGTACGTCGCAGTTGTCGCAGTTCCTCGACCAAACGAACCCCCTCAGTGAAATTACGCACAAACGTCGTATTTCTGCCCTCGGACCTGGGGGTTTGAGCCGTGAGCGTGCGGGCTTTGAGGTTCGTGACGTGCATTACTCTCACTATGGTCGTTTGTGTACGATTGAAACGCCAGAAGGACCAAACATCGGTTTGATTTCTACATTGTGCGTACACGCAAAGATTAATAAAATGGGCTTCTTGGAAACGCCTTATCGTAAAGTAAATGACGGTAAAGTATCCATGAAAGTTGAATATCTATCAGCAGAAGGGGAAGACTTTATGAAAGTGGCACAAGCCAACTCACCTATTAATAATGATACGGGCGAGTTCTTGATGTCACAAATGAAAGGTCGTGAACATGGTGATTTCCCGATGCTTACGCCAGAGGAAACAGAGTATATGGACGTTGCACCGAACCAAATTGTGGGTGTATCGGCTTCGATGATTCCTTTTTTAGAGAATGATGATGCTAACCGTGCCTTGATGGGTTCAAACATGCAACGTCAAGCTGTGCCTCTTTTGCGTCCGCGTGCACCGATAGTCGGTACAGGCTTGGAAGGTAAGGTAGCGCGTGACTCCCGTATGATGTTCAACGCAGAAGGTGATGGTATGGTAGAATATGTAGATGCTACTGAAATTGTAATCCGCTATGACCGTACAGAAGAAGACCAATTGGTATCTTTTGAAGATAACCGTAGAGCGTACAAATTGACAAAGTTTTTGCGCACTAACCAAGAGACTTGTATCAACTTGAAGCCTATCGTAAGAAAAGGCGACCGTGTTGTGAAAGGTCAAATCTTATGCGATGGTTATGCAACTGAAAAAGGTGAATTGGCTTTGGGTCAAAACTTGAAAGTGGCTTTCATGCCGTGGAAAGGTTACAACTTTGAGGATGCTATCGTGCTTTCAGAGCGTATCGTACAAGAAGATGTATTTACATCTTTGCATATTGAGCATTTTGAGATGGACGTTCGTGATACCAAATTGGGTGAAGAAGAATTGACGCAGGATATTCCAAACGTATCAGAAGACGCTACTAAAGACCTTGACGAAAACGGTATTATCCGCATCGGCGCGTGGGTTAAAGAAGGCGACATTTTGATTGGTAAGATTACGCCAAAAGGTGAATCCGACCCAACACCAGAGGAAAAACTCTTACGTGCAATCTTCGGCGACAAAGCGGGTGACGTGAAAGACGCATCTATGAAAGCGCCTCCGGGCACTGAAGGGATTATCATTGACAAGCAATTATTCGCGCGTGCGAAAAAGGATAAAGTTCAAAAAGCAAAGGAAGACGACCAATTGAACAAATTGGAAAGTGCGCACTTAGTTGCCTTGAACGAGTTGCAAACCATCTTGATTGACAAATTGCAACAGCTTGTGAAGGATAAAACAGCTATGGGTGTTAAGAATATCTATGGTGAATTGCGTATTCCGAAAGGGACGAAGTACAATATCGCAGTATTGAAAGAAATCAACTATGGCGAAATAGACTATCAAAATTGGACGGATGATCCACATATCAACTCATTGATTTCCAGATTGTTACATAATTATTCAATCAAAGTTAATGAGGAAGTAGGTCGCTACAAACGTGAGAAATTCAATATTTCAATCGGTGACGAATTACCTGCGGGTGTTTTGAAATTGGCTAAAGTGTATTTGGCTAAAAAACGTAAATTGAAAGTGGGTGATAAGTTGGCGGGTCGCCATGGTAATAAGGGTATCGTATCGCGTATTGTACGTTCAGAAGATATGCCTTTCTTGGAAGACGGAACGCCAGTTGATATTGTATTGAACCCGCTTGGTGTACCTTCTCGTATGAACTTGGGTCAGATATTTGAAACGGTATTGGGCTGGGCAGGTGAAAAGATGGGTCTTACATTCGCAACGCCAATCTTTGATGGTGCGAAATTGAGCGAAATCGGTGAATATATGGTTCAAGCTGAATTACCTGAATACGGTCAAACTTTCCTACAAGATGGTGAAACAGGTGACAGATTCCACCAAAAAGCGACAGTCGGCATTATCTATATGTTGAAACTATCGCACATGGTTGATGATAAGCTCCACGCACGTTCTATCGGACCCTATTCACTCATTACGCAACAGCCATTGGGTGGTAAAGCTCAATTCGGTGGTCAGCGTTTTGGTGAGATGGAGGTATGGGCTTTGGAAGCATATGGTGCAGCCAATATCTTGCAAGAACTTTTGACGATCAAATCAGATGATATTCAAGGTCGTGCTAAGGCATATGAAGCCATCGTTAAAGGTGACAATTTGCCAGAGCCGAATATTCCAGAATCGTTCAACGTATTGGTTCATGAGTTGCGCGGTTTGGCTTTAGATGTTCGTTTTGATTAGAATACTATAAAATACTGAGGGGGTAACAATACTTGAACTCCCTTAGTATTTTTAATTGTTATTAAGAAATCATTAAAAATACAACATAAATGTCGTTTAAAAAAGTAGCTACAACGCCAAATGTCAAAAGCAGCAATTCTTTTGACAGCATCACGATTAGTTTGGCAAGCCCAGACGATATTCTAAATCGCAGTTTTGGGGAAGTGTTGAAACCCGAAACTATCAACTATCGCTCTTATAAACCTGAGCGCGATGGTCTTTTCTGCGAAAGAATTTTTGGACCTGTTAAAGATTATGAATGTTATTGCGGCAAATACAAACGTATTCGCTACAAAGGCATCGTGTGTGACCGTTGTGGGGTAGAAGTAACGGAGAAGAAAGTACGCCGTGAGCGCATGGGGCATATCAAGTTGGTCGTACCTGTGGTGCATATCTGGTTTTTCCGTTCTTTGCCTAACAAAACGGGTTATTTGCTCGGTTTATCCAGCAAAAAATTAGAATCAATCATTTATTACGAAAGATATGTAGTTTGTAATCCAGGTGTAAAAGGAACAGATAGTGTAAATTATCTTGACCTTTTGACGGAGGAAGAATACCTCGAAATGCTCGAAACGTTGCCAAAAGACAATCAGCAACGCGAAGATATGGATCCGGAGAAATTCGTAGCTAAAATGGGCGCGGAAGCTGTTTTAGATTTACTTTCTCGCTTAGATTTGGATACATTATCTGCGGATTTGCGTTTTATGGCAAACAACGAAGCATCGCAACAACGTAAATCGGAAGCATTGAAGCGTTTGCGCGTTGTTGAAGCTTTCCGTGAGGCACGTGAGGTGAAGGAAAATAAACCTGAATGGGTTGTTATCCAATATTTACCTGTCGTGCCGCCAGAATTACGTCCATTGGTGCCGCTTGATGGTGGTCGTTTTGCATCATCAGATTTGAATGACTTATATCGCCGTGTGATTATCCGTAACAATCGTTTGAAGCGTTTGTTAGAAATAAAAGCACCAGAGGTTATCTTGCGTAACGAAAAACGGATGTTGCAAGAAGCGGTGGACTCATTGTTTGACAACTCTCGTAAATCGAATGCTGTAAAAGCCGAAGGTGGTCGTGCGTTGAAATCCTTGTCTGACATTCTGAAAGGCAAGCAAGGTCGTTTCCGTCAAAACTTGTTGGGTAAACGTGTGGATTATTCAGGTCGTTCTGTTATCGTAGTAGGACCTACGCAAAAATTGCATGAGTGTGGTTTGCCAAAGCAAATGGCAGCTGAATTATTCAAGCCGTTTGTTATTCGTAAATTAATTGAGCGTGGTATCGTTAAAACGGTAAAATCTGCAAAGAAACTTGTTGATAGAAAAGACCCCGTTATTTGGGAAATTCTTGAAAATATATTGAAAGGGCATCCCGTAATGCTTAACCGTGCGCCAACGCTCCACCGCTTGTCTATTCAAGCGTTCCAGCCGCGTTTGGTCGAGGGTAAAGCTATTCAGTTGCACCCTTTGGTGTGCGGTGCGTTTAACGCCGACTTTGACGGTGACCAGATGGCGGTACACGTACCCCTCAGTCACGCAGCCATTTTGGAAGCACAAGTATTGATGTTGGCAGCGCACAATATCTTGAATCCACAAGACGGTTCTCCAGTGACGCTACCATCTCAGGACATGGTATTGGGCTTATACTATTTGACAAAAGACCGCGAGAGTATTCCCGAAAACCCAGTTATTGGTGAAGGACGTAGGTTTTACTCTGCCGAAGAGGTTGTTATCGCCTATAATGAGAAGCAAGTAGATTTGCACGCAAAAATTCATTGCCGCGTAAGAACTGAAGAAAATGGCAAAATGGTAATTAAACGCATGGAAACAACGGTGGGTCGTGTATTACTGAACCAAGTTGTACCAGAGCAAATGCCTTTTGTCAATACATTATTGACTAAGAAAAACTTGCGTCAAGTTATTGGTGACGTTATCAAGCGGACAAACTTCGCTGTAACGGCTGATTTCTTGGATAGTATAAAGGAGTTAGGCTTTAACATGGCATTCCGTGCGGGTCTATCGTTCAACTTGGGCGATTTGATTACGCCATCTATCAAAATGGCAACGCTTGAACAAGCGCAATCAGACGTAGATGAAATATGGGATTCGTACAATATGGGTCTTATCACTAACAACGAACGCTATAACCAAACAATTGATAAGTGGACGTTTGCGGATAACCGTGTAACGGAAGCCTTGATGAAGGAATTAGCGGTACACAAGCAGGGTTTCAACTCGGTTTTCATGATGTTGGACTCTGGTGCGCGTGGTTCTAAGCAGCAAATTAAGCAGTTGTGTGGTATGAGGGGTTTGATGGCAAAACCACGTAAGTCTGGTGACCAAGGTGGGGCTATCATCGAAAATCCAATCTTGTCAAACTTCTTGGATGGTCTATCGGTTTTGGAATACTTCCTTTCTACCCACGGTGCGCGTAAAGGTTTGGCGGATACAGCTTTGAAAACAGCGGATGCGGGTTACTTGACACGCCGTTTGGTTGACGTATCGCAAGACGTTGTTATTCGTGAGGAAGACTGTAATACACTGAGGGGTATCGAAACATCGGCTTTGAAAGAAGGTGATAAAGAGATTGAATCGTTGTTTACCCGTATTAAAGGTCGCTATACATTACACGATATAGTACATCCTGTAACGGAAGCACTCATTTTACCTGCGGGTGAATTTATAGATGACGATAAAGCACGTGAAATTGAAGATGTGCAAATCGATTCTGTTAATATTCGTTCAGTCTTGACTTGCGAGACCAAACTGGGTGTATGTGCCAAATGTTATGGGCGCAACTTGGCAACGGGTCGTATCGCCGAAGCGGGTGACGCTGTTGGTATCATCGCAGCACAGTCTATCGGTGAGCCAGGTACACAGTTGACATTGCGTACGTTCCACGTAGGTGGTACGGTATCTCGTACAGCTACGGAAAATGAACTCCGCGCACGTCAAGCTGGTAAAGTTGAATTTGATGAAATCACAACGGTCGAATATGTGGATGATAATGGCGTTACAACTGATGTCGTTGTGTCCAGAACGGGCGAATTACGTGTATTGGAACCTAAAACTGGAAAAGTATTAGCGACAAGTAATATTCAATACGGTTCAACATTGTATGTAAAAGATGGTCAAGATTTGAAACGTGATGATAAAATTGCAGAATGGGATCCGTTCAACGCTGTTATTATTGCTGACAAATCGGGTAGAATAGAATTTGATGGTATTGAAGAAGGCGTAACATTCCGTGAAGAGCGTGACGACCAAACAGGTTTCGCTGAAAAGGTCATCATCGAATCTCGTAACAAACGTAAAGTACCTGTTATTCGAATTATGGATAAGGACGGTGATGAGTTGAAAACATTTACGTTGCCAGTTGGTGCTTATTTATCAGTAGAAGATAAATTGGAAATCAGAGCGGGACAACGTATCGTCAAGATACCGCGTCGGATGAGTAAAATTCAGGACATCACGGGTGGTTTGCCACGTGTTACAGAGCTTTTTGAAGCGCGTAACCCTACAAACCCTGCCGTTGTTTCTGAAATTGATGGTGTAGCTGAATTAGGAAAAGTGAAACGTGGCAACAGAGAGGTATCTGTAAAAGCGCGTGATGGTCAAGAACGTAAGTATTTGATTCCACTTTCCAGACATATTCTAATTCAAGACGGTGACTTTGTGCGTGCTTGTACGCCACTATCAGAAGGGGCAATGGCTCCACGCGATATTTTGGCAATTCAAGGACCATTTGCGGTACAGTCTTATTTGGTAAATGGTGTTCAAGAGGTATATCGTTCACAGGGTATTGCTATTAATGATAAGCACATCGAGGTTATTGTACGCCAAATGATGCGCCGCTTAGAAATCGTTGACCCAGGCGATACAACTTTCCTTGAAGGCGAACCTGTTGATAAATACGAATTTATGGATACCAATGACAATATTTTTGATAAAAAATATGTCATTGATGCAGGTGATAGCAACCGCTTAAAGGCGGGTCAGTTGGTCACATTGCGCCAAATCCGTGAAGAAAACTCGTATTTGAAACGCAATGATAAGAAAATCGTGGAATACCGCGATGCTGTTGCCGCTACTTCTATGCCATTGTTGTTGGGTATCACCAAGTCTTCATTGGGTACAGAAAGCTGGATTTCAGCTGCTTCGTTCCAAGAGACAACAAAAGTGCTTTCTACTGCCGCAATTGCTGCTAAACGCGACAATTTGATGGGCTTGAAAGAAAACGTTATCATTGGTAAGCGTATCCCTGCGGGTACGGGTATGCGTCAGTACAATAACATGATTGTGACTACCAAGTCTGCTTACGAAAGTAGCAAAGCGCAAGGTATCTTAGACAATCTGGATATGGACTACGAAGAACATTTCGTGGGTGACGAAACAGAGTTATAACTGTAAATGTTAATTTTATGAATAGTAAATCCCGAACCGTTGTTAATGGTTCGGGATTTTTTTGATGAAAATACTGAGGGGTAAACTGTTTCGATTTAACTTTTAGTCGCTTTTTCTATGATTTCATACACTTTTTCCAAATGAACTTTCGCTAATCTTGCGATAACGACGGGCTCAAATCCTTCAAAATGAAGACTTAAAACAAATTCTTCTTCTTTTTTAGAATAGCCTTTTTCCATCCCTTTTTCCATCCCTTTTTCCATCCCTTTATTATATCCTCTCTCAGTGCCAAGCCTTTCAGCTTCTTCTAAAACGAGTTCATGGTCATATTTTTTACTCTTACTGATTTGGTAGAGGATGTAATCATCGGCATCCATATTTTTTACTTCTGCAACTTCAAATGCTTTCATGAATATAGGTTCATTTAATAAGTGAGGAATATGGTCTAAGTTTTCTAAATTTTTTAGAAAAAAACACCATTTATCAAATTTAGTTCGTAGCTCATGTTCTTTTTTATTGAAATATTGGAGTTGTAAAAACTTGAATTCTAATCTATCTGTCATCGCCACATTATTGTTGTCCCGTAAGGTGAAAGTCCTTAATAACTGTCGTTTTTTCCAATGTTCAAGATTTGTATCATACTCAAAATCCAAAACAGCGATGAAATATACACTTGACAGGCTGAAATCCCATTTGCCTTTTATCGCTTGTGCTTGAATAGGAAACGTTGTATAATACAATGCTCTATTCATAAAGTGTTGCATAGGCGATTTCTGCATTTCTATTATAAAACGCTCGCCCGTTGCGCTTTTACATAATATATCAAAAATGGCTTTTCTATCATACTCATGGTCAGGCAATTGTTCAGATTTTTGAAATTCTAAATCAACTATTTGATGGTGTTTGGGCAACATCGAGTTTAGAAAATCCATCAGCAAATCTTTATTTGCTTCTTCGCCAAAGAGTTTTTTGAACCCAAAATCGGTTGTTGGGTCGAAATAAATACTTAATATTTGTAGCATGTTTAACTAAAATTGTGTTGGTTAGCTCATAATGTTCGGTTAATATATACAAATTTATAGGTTTTTTTGTACATTATCAAGAGTTATATTGTACTTTTTTTGTAAAGTATAATATTTGCTTTCCCAATATATTCAACAATATCTCCTGCAACCAAAGTCGCTTCCCCAACTTCTTGCGCAGCCAAATCTCCCGCCAAGCCATGTAGATAAACCCCAATCACAGATGCTTGATAAGGTGCATACCCTTGTGCCACAAGACTCGTAATAATACCTGTCAAAACATCGCCACTACCAGCCGTTGCCATACCCGCGTTGCCTGTACTATTGAAAAAACAGACCCCCTCAGTATTGGCGACTATTGTATGCGCTCCTTTTAGTAAAATATTGATTTTCAAAGATTTAGCTTTGCTTCTCAATAATTCTAATCTTGAAAAATCATCATAAGTTTTGCCAAATAAGCGTTCAAACTCTTTTGGATGGGGTGTTAGAATTGAGTTTTTAGGAATAAGTTGCAGCATATCGGGATTGTCTGCAATGAGGTTCAAAGCATCGGCATCAATCACCATTGGCTTGCGGAATTGCGTCAGGTAGTTTCTTAATGCTGCCGCTGTGCGCCCTGCCTTACCCAAGCCACACCCAATACCAATCGCATCATAAACATCAGTCTCCGTGTTTTGCGAAATAGCATATTCATCTGCATCTGCTCTGAAAAGGGCTTCGGGAACAGCACTTTGAACAATAATGCGGTTGCATTGTGGACTTTGCACGGTCAAAACACCAATTCCTGACCGCATACAGGCTTTCGCGGATAGCACAGCTGCACCCGCCATACCAAAATTGCCGACTACCAAAAGCGCGTGACCATGCGTGCCTTTATGGTCAAATTTGCGCCTTTTTTTCAGCAATGGTGTCACATAATCTTGTGTAACATAAATATTGTGGGGTGCTATATTGTTTGAATAATCTTGGTGCAAACCAATAGGCAATATGTCAAAATTGGCTAAAAAGTCTTGATTTTCAGGCATTAACAAAGCCAATTTCGGTGTTTCAAAGGTAGCGACTGTTTTGGATTTTATTACAGCACCATCTGTTTGCGCATCGGTAAATAAGCCACTGGGCATATCTACGGCGATAATATCGTTGTCACATTTTGAAATATGATTGAAAAAGTCCGCCCAATAGCCTTCTACTGGTCTGGATACGCCACTACCCAATATGGCATCAATGATAACCGAGCCTTGTGGTACAGTAGGATAGGGGTCACCTTCTTGGATATACCCCCTCCCGATTATATCGGGATGCGTCATAAGTATATCGGCGCGATGAGGCAGTTGTTCAAGATTTCTCTTGAAATCATCACTTTTGTGGGCAGAAATGTGGCATATATAGACGTGTACTTCGTAGAAATTATAATGCAGGAGTCGCGCAATTGCCAAGCCGTCGCCACCGTTATTGCCTGTGCCACAATAGATTATAATTGTCTTTTGGTTATCATATCTTTGCGCAAACCATTCCGTAAAAGTGGTGGCAGCGCGCTCCATTAGGCTATATGATGATATGGGTTCATGTGCAATAGTGTAGTTGTCCCAAGCGCGGACTTGTTCTGTATTGAGGATATTCATAGCGTTTTTGATGGTGAAGTACGGTATTTTTACTGAAAATTTATTAATATTCAACAAATTTATTTCAATCAATCATATAGTAAGTAGTGTCGAATTTATTCGACACCGTGCGCCATGTATCGAATAAATTCGACACTACATAATTCTACTTTTGCACTCTAAGAAATTTAAGATAAGTTTTTTATGCTTGGCAGGACGAGGGGCTATTTTTGATTTTAATTTTATGGCGCGAGCCGCGCCATAAAATTAAAATCAAAAACCTTCTTGTATTTTTTAAAATTATTAGAGTGCCAAAGTAGAAATAAGTATTCAAAAAAATGAATCATTTATAGTTCATCATTCATCATTATATTATGCAAACATTTTTCAAAGATTTAATAGTAGTTGAATTGGCAAGCGTTCTTGCTGGACCTGCCGTAGGAATGTTTTTCGCGGAATTAGGCGCAGAAGTCATCAAAATTGAAAACAAAACCACTGGTGGCGATGTGACACGCGGGTGGAAATTACCGTCTGAAACGCCCCCTCTTGCCTCCAGAGGGGGTGAAATGATACCTTCAGCAAGTGCTTATTTTCATTCAGTTAATTATCATAAAACGCACTATTTCTTTGATTTGCAAGATGTTACAGATAAGGAAAAAACGTTAGAAATACTGAGGGGGTGCGATATAGTGATTTCTAATTTCCGTAAATCGTCGGCGGTGAAAATGGGAATGGACTATGATAGCATTATTGCCATTAACCCCAATGTGATATATGCCCAACTTTATGGCTTTGATGAAGAAGATGAAACACCTGCCTTTGATGTGGTGCTACAAGCCGAAGCGGGGTTTATGTA
>JAYVKQ010000127.1:0-4008 GCA_043768285.1 Saprospiraceae bacterium
ATCGTATTAATTTTAAACAAATATGGAAAGAAGAGACTTTTTAAAAAACACAATGATGGCAGGTGGCGCGATGGCGTTTAGTGCCAAATCCTATGCAAAAATCATTGGCGCGAATGACCGTGTGCGCGTTGCCTGTGTCGGATTTTCTGACCGTTTTAAGGCATCGCACGTACCGCCTTTCAAGGCAATGATGAAAGACATGAACTTTGAAATGGTCGGCGTATCCGATATATGGAACCGCCGCCGCGAAGAAGGTAAAGCCTTCATTGACAAACAGTTAGGCACGGATATTAAGGTCTATCGCAACAATGACGAGCTATATGCCTCCAAAACTGCCGATGCTGTATTCATCAGTACAGCCGATTTTCAACACGCCATACATACCATCGAAGCCGTGAAAGCGGGTTTAGACGTATATGCCGAAAAGCCTTTGGCTGAAACAATGGAAGACAACCGCGCTGTACTAAAAGCCGTCAGAGACAGTAAGCAAGTCGTACAAATTGGCTCGCAACGCCGCAGTGGTAGCAACTATTGGGCAGCCGAAAACTTTATTAAATCGGGTAAATTTGGACCTATCGTGATGGTTGAGTTGATGTGGAATGTCAATCAACCTGGACGTTGGCGCAGACCTGCCTTGACCAAAGACCTCAAAGAAAGCGATGTGGATTGGAAACGCTTCCTCATCAATCGCCCAGCCGATACATTCGACCCGCGCAAATTTTTGGAATATCGCTTATTTTGGCCCTATTCATCGGGCATACCCGGTCAGTGGATGAGCCATCAGATTGATACAGTGCATTGGTTTAGTGGTTTGCCGCACCCGCGCAGCGTGGTTGCCAATGGCGGCATCTATCAATGGAAAGATGGTAGAACCAATGCCGATACCCTAACCGTTGTGTTCGATTATGGTCCTTTGAATGACCCAACTTCGGGTTTTCAAGTACAATTTACGTCTCGTTTCTCCAATTCGGCTGGCGAAACGAAGGAATTATACTACTCAAACGGCGGTATGATAAACCTCGACACCAACGAAATCAGTGAAGTAGGTGGCTTGCGCGAGCGCGAAGCAGCATCAATGGGTTTGAAAGCCAACCTATTGAAACCTATGAAAATAGAAGGCGAAAAAGTAGCCACCGATGCCAATACGGGTGGCGATAGCTTGACCTACAACCATATCAAAAACTGGATGGAGTGCGTCCGCAGCCGTAAGGAACCCAACGCACCTATTGAGGCAGGGTATCAACATTCTATTGCTACCATCATGTCAAACGCCGCCTATCGGACAGGCTTAAAAGTGACTTTTGATACAAAAACGCAAGAGGTCTTGGCGGGTGGTAAGCCGTTTAAGTATTAGAAATTCCTTTTTGTTTTCATACATTTTAGTGATATATATAGCCTTTGTACGTTACTGTGCAAAGGCTTTTTTATGGGGGCAAATAATGAAATCATTGACAGTATTATTACACAAAAGATGCATAACAAGTGATTTTTTATGAAAATACTGAGGGGGGTAAAAAAAATCTTATATTTGCCCTATGAAAAGGAAAATATTGCCAACGGGTCGTCAATCGTTTCGGAGTTTACGAGAAGACAATTGTATTTATGTTGATAAAACACAACATATTTATAGGCTTTGTACGCAAGAGAAAATGTATTTTCTATCACGCCCTCGGCGGTTTGGCAAATCTCTTTTGCTATCCACGCTCAACGAGTTATTTTCAGGTAGTCAAGAGTTATTTGAAGGGACTTGGATAGCGGATAAGTGGGATTGGACTAAGAAAAACCCAGTTATTCATATCTCATTTTTAAGTGTGCCCTACACAACAATGGGTTTGGAAGCGGGTATTCGATATTATTTATTAGAATTATGCGCAGAACACAATATCAATCATAAGGGTCTTGAAGATATTAGCCTTTTGTTTACCCACCTCATCAAGGAATTATACAAGCAAGGCGGTCAAGTGGTGATTTTAATTGATGAATATGACAAACCCATCATTGACCATTTAGAGTTTCACGCCATTGATAAAGCCAAAGCCAATCAAGCTGTTTTGGGTTTATTTTATGGTGCTTTAAAGGATTTGGACAATTATATTCGCCTGTTGTTTATAACTGGGGTATCTAAATTTACGAAAGTATCTCTTTTTTCTAAACTTAATAATTTATTGGACTTAACAATTCATCCGTCCTACGCTACGATGTTGGGCTATACACAAAATGAATTAGAAACCAATTTTGATGATTATATTGAAGACGTTTTGACAGTTTTTCCTGAATATTCAAGAGAAAGTCTTTTAGCCGAAGTCAAACTTTGGTATAATGGGTATAGTTGGGACGGTAAAAATACGCTGTATAATCCTTTTGGTATTCTTTTATTTTTGAGTGGTCGAGACTTCCAAAGCTATTGGTTTTCAACGGGCACACCTACGTTTTTAGTCAAAAAATTAGAGCAACAAAATTTTTATCAATTAGAAAATATAGAAGCCGATTTTAATTTTTTGGATCAATATAGTTTAGATAATATCGAAATTACGTCACTTCTGTTTCAAACAGGTTATTTGACCATAAAAGAAAAATCGAAATTCGGAGAATTGGTGCTGTCTTATCCTAACAAAGAAGTGCGTATGGCAATGTACACTTTTTTAATAGACGATATGGGGCACACAATAGGCGGTGGCGGTGTTACAGTAAGACACTTGCGCAAGGCTTTTATGGAGAATGATTTAGAAAGAGTGGAGAATATATTGAGTTCTCTGTTTGCGGGCTTAACGTATGATGTTTATAATCACCAAACGCCACCCCAAATTGAAGGGTTTTATCACGGGTTAATTCATATTTTATTCAAATGTCTGGGTATCTACATTCAATCAGAAGTGCATACCGCAAAAGGTCGAGCCGATAGTATTGTCGAAACACCTACGCATATTTATATCTTAGAATTTAAAATCAACAGCGATGCCCAAACCGCTTTTCAGCAAATTTTGGATAGAAAATATGCCGCTTCGTATATGGCTGATACCCGTACTAAAATCGGTATTGGTATTAATTTTAATAGTGCCAATCGGGAATTAGACGGCTTGAAAAGTGCCGAATTATGAGTAAAAGATGTGTGAAAATAAGTATTGTGTATATCATTTTATCTCAAATCCCCTATCTTTGTACAATGGAGAATAAATCTAAACCCATATTCAACAAAAGGATTTTTTGGGATGTCGTATTCGACACGATAGATTACGATGCCAAAGCGAATTTTGTTATCGAACGCGTATTCGAACGGGGCGATGTGGCTGATATTCGCAATTGCCGCCGCTATTATGGCGATGAAAAAATTACAACAGCCTTACTAAATGCTAAATTTTTGCCCGAAGTAACTATGTATTTAGCAAGTGCCGTTATCAATAAACCTTTAAAAGATTTCAGATGCTACGCTTTGAGACAGTCGAACCCTACACTCTTTCCGTACTGAAAGAACTTATGGAACTACCCGAACTAAATGAATTTGCATTAGTTGGTGGTACAGCTTTGTCCTTGTTATTCGGGCATCGGATGTCCGTTGATTTAGATTTGTTCTCAAATAAAACTTTTAACAATGAGACTATTACAAACGGTCTTGTTGAGAAGTTCGGAGAATCTTTCGATAATAGGTCGTCGAACCCGCGTTTTGGCATTTTCGGCTTTGTCAATGAAGTAAAAATTGATATTGTTAGGTATCCGCACCCACAAATCCGACCTGAACTCAACGTTGAGGGTATTCGGATGTTTTCGACCGAGGACATCGTTGCAATGAAGGTGCAAGCCGTTTTGGGTAGAGGTAAAAAAAAGGATTTTTGGGACATCGCGGAGCTTCTCAAACACTATTCAGTTGCTGATTTTGTTATCTGCATAAAGAAAAATTTGCTACGCAAAACCTGCTTATCACTGTTCCGCAAGCCTTAACCTATTTCGCCGATGCAGACGAAAGCGAAGACCCTATCAGTTTGAACAATCAAACTTGGCAGAGTGTGCGTG
>JAYVKQ010000128.1:0-4407 GCA_043768285.1 Saprospiraceae bacterium
CCCGGTAGCAATGTCGTCACCTTATATTTTTTCAAAAAAGGGTCATCGCATATGTCCACATGCACAAACCAATAAATATCAGCGCGTTTGGGTCGTTTATGGAAAATCGAAAAAATGATATTGGAATCAATCTCTTTACTGTTGCCACTCATAGCCATATAAACGAGGTTTGTGGACTCTTTAGGTATGGTATCATCGTTCATCAAATCTTTGAGCATTGGTATATAAGGCGTAATATCGTGGGTACTCAAATGACGATTGCGCAGTTGTTTGGCTTTGTACCAAATGAATAAACAGAAAAACAAAGTAACAGCTAAGAGCAAACTAAACCAACCACCGTGCATTATTTTATTCAAATTAGATAATAAAAAGACGCTTTCGATGCTCACTAAAACAATACCTAATATTGTGATTTTCCACATATCTATATGCTTCATACGGAGGTAAAAAAGTAATAAAGAAGTCGTCATGAGCATATCCATAATAATGGCTAAACCATAGGCAGCTTGCATATTCTCTTCTTTTTTAAAAATCAATACTACTGCAATACACCCACACATCAAAAACCAATTGATGCTTGGTATATATATTTGCCCTTTCAATTGGGTCGGATAACTCACTTTCATATTGGGCCACAATTTAAGTTTCATGGCTTCATTTACTAAGGTGAAACAACCTGAAATTAAAGCTTGGCTGGCAATAACAGCTGCGCAAGTGGCAATGCCAATGCCATAAGGCAAAAATTCGGGCGGCATCAAACCATAAAAGACACTTTTGCCTGTAAAAACTTGTCCTTCAAAATTATTTAAAAGATACGCGCCTTGCCCTAAGTAGTTGATAATCAAACAAACGAAAACCAAGATCCAACTGATGCGGATATTTTGTTTGCCGCAATGTCCTAAATCGCTATACAATGCCTCGCCACCTGTTGTACACAAAAAGACTGCACCCAAAAGCCAAAAGCCGTGTAGATGAGTCAGTTCGCCTGTATAATTTACGACCAAATTAAAAGCATAATAGGGATTTAAAGCCTGTAATACTGAGGGGTATTGAAATATGTGCGTCAAGCCAAAGTATGCCAACATCCCAAACCACAACAACATGATAGGACCGAAAGCCTTACCGACTGCATTCGTTCCAAATTGTTGAAATACAAAAAGGGCTATCAATATGCTCAAAACGATAGGTATGGTATTCAAATCTTTGAATTGCGGCAAGGCTGTTAAGCCTTCTATCGCAGAGGATACCGAAATGGGCGGCGTAATAAAGCCATCAGCCATCAAGGAAGCACAGCCAATCAAAGCGGGATATATGAGCCACGAAACCTTATAGCGACGTACTAAGGCATAAAGAGCAAAAATGCCCCCTTCTCCTTTGTTGTCTGCATTGAGTGCAAGATAGACATATTTGAAGGTCGTCAATATCATCAATGTCCAAAAGACACATGAAATGCCGCCAAAAACTAAATCCGTTGTGATTTTTTCGGCTCCGTGGTCAGCTGAGGCTACAATCGCTTTCATCACATAAAGGGGAGAAGTTCCGATGTCGCCAAATACAATGCCCAATGTAATGAGGACACCCGCAGGACTTAGTTTATTATGTTCCGATGACATTTTTTTTTACTTATTAAAATTGTTAGTAGTGATGTTTCTCGCAAAAGAGTGCAAAAGTATATTAATTTCAACATTCCTAATAAAAAAACAGGAAAAGTCGTATTGCCTTTGTCGGAAAAAATAGACATTTGGATTTTAATGCTTCATACTTCATACTTCATACTTCATACTTCACAACTCATCGTTTTATCTATGACATCTACTATCAACTGGGGAATAATAGGATTGGGTAAAATTGCCCACAAATTTGCGCAGGACTTGCGCCATGTACCCGATGCAAGGCTTCATGCCGTTGCCTCAACTGATGCGCATCGGGCAGTCGATTTTGCCAAGCAATATGGCGCGCAATATCATTTTAGTAGTTATGAGGCTATTTTAAATTGCCCACATTTAGACGTGGTATATATAGCGACCAATCATCCACAACACTGTGCTACCACGTTGATGTGTTTGCGGCGGCGCATACCTGTTTTGTGCGAAAAGCCATTTGGTATGAATGCCAACGAAGTGCATATGATGATTGATAGTGCAAAAGCGCATAATACTTTTTTGATGGAAGCCCTGTGGACGCGCTTCATTCCCGCTTTTCAAAGGGCTATGGAATTAATACACAACGGCGCTATCGGGCGACCCCTCAGTATGAAAGCTGATTTTGGTTTTGCTGCACCATTCAATCCGAACAATCGCATTTTTAATAAAGATATGGGCGCAAGTTCGCTACTCGATATTGGTATTTATCCAATTTTATTGGCGCAATCTATATTCGGCAAGCCCGCCGTTGTGCAAGCTATGGCAACCATGAGCCAAACGGGTATTGATGAAACTTGTGCCATGAATTTGCAATATGCCAAAGGCGAAATTGCTATGTGTCATTCAACAGTAGCAGCCGATACGAATGTTGAAGCGACTATTTATGGAGAGAAAGGGGTATTGTATTTTCACCCGCGTTTTCATAATACGCAGAAACTTACCATCAAGTATTTTCATAATTTAGGTGAAGAAACATACTCATTGCCTTTTGATGGTTCAGGCTACCAATTTGAAGCAATGGAAGTGAATAAGTGCTTGAAAAACAATCAATTAGAAAGTGGCATTATGCCCCACAAGTTTAGTACAGATTTGATAGAAACATTGGATTGGGTGCGCCGTGAGATTGGGTTGGTTTTTCCTAAACATGATGGATGATGCGGTTTGCATTATGTAACAAACCGAAGCCTTACATTATTCGTAGATTATTAATTCTACTTTGGCACTTTAAAAATTTATAAAATTCAAGAAGGTTTTTGATTTTCTTTTTATAAAAAATTGTAAATTTTTATAAAAAGAAAATCAAAAACACTCCCCCCCGTTCTGCCAAGGTGTGAAAATAAAATGTAGTTTATTTTAGAGTGCCAAAGTAGAATTAAGTATCGACTAAAAAATAACGCGGCAAAAATGTACCGTCGAATTTATTCGACGGGCTGCGTAAATCATTGATTACCAACGCCTCCGTCGAATAAATTCGACGGTACATTTGACCACTTACTATTTACTCGTTACATAGCAAAATGTGATTTAAATCAACCAATAAAACAATGACTATCAGTATCATAATACCAACGTTAAATGAAGCGGAAAATATTGGGCGGCTCATTGCCCATTTGAAAGTACACGCCACTAATGACCTACTCGAAATCATCGTTGTGGACGGAAAAAGTGCCGACAATACTGAGGGGGTAGCGCGTAGGGCAGGGGCTACTGTTCTGACTTCTGATATTCGATGTCGTGCTGTTCAGATGAACGCAGGAGCAAGCCGTGCTACAGGCGATGTTCTTTATTTTGTACACGCTGATTGTTTTCCTCCGCCTACCTATTGCTCTGATATTGAAGCGTTTATACAAAAAGGCTATGCGATGGGGTGCTACCGTTATCGCTTCGATTCGCCCAAATTGATGCTCAAAATCAATGCTTTTTTTACCCAATTTAAACCTCTTTGGTGTCGCGGTGGCGATGAAACGCTGTACGTCAAACGCGCCGTTTTCGAGGAACTCAACCAATTTGATGCGTATTATTGTATCATGGAAGAGTACGATTTTATCAAACGCGCGAGGGATAAATATGCGTTGGCGATAATGCCCAAATACGTCACTGTTTCGGCGCGAAAGTATGATACAAACAGTTGGTGGCGTGTGCAAAAAGCCAATTTGACGGTATTCAGAATGTTCAAAAAAGGGGTAGAACCCAATATTTTAGCAAAAACTTATAAAGATATGTTGTCGTATCGCTATTGATTGTTATTTTTGTTTTCAATAAAAAAAGTTTATATTTGTAGCCGAACTTTTAATTCCTTGCAGCCGTAAACAATTTAAACCATATTGAAAACAATTCACAATAAAAATCTATGTCAGAATACCCAACACTCGAAGGACTTGTATGCAATGGCAAAACCAAAGAAGCCATTGACCAATTGAAATCTCTCATTGAAGACTTATCAAAAGAACCTTTAACCAATCTTATCGCTCTATCGGGGCGTTTCAAAGGTATGGCTCAAGTGGAAAATAACGGTGTAGCCGCCCGTGATATTACCGAAACGGAAGCAAACCGTATTCGCCTCGCTTTTTTGGGTATCCTATCGGATGTGCGCGAGGAAATTCAAGCAAAAATCAATTTTTTCAAACCCATTCCGCGCGATTCGGATGATAGGTTGGTGCTGCGCGACTTTATTGATACCGTGTTATCGAAAAAATATAAGGATATTAAACCCTTTAGCGAGGGCAATACCTTCATATATTTCAATGCTAAAGAACGACATTCC